>VGYP01000531.1 GCA_016872955.1 Planctomycetota bacterium | reverse complement strand
TTGAGCAGTTCCTGCATCGCCGTCTCAAATCGGCCCTGGGTCATGCCGTTGGAGTTGTCGACCACAAAGACGACCGCCTCTCCCTTGCTCGTAGCGCCGACGAAGGTCGCGCCCGCCTGGCCCCCGAGCTCGTCGTCACCGGAGCGGGTTCCGCTGCCAAGATCGAGGCCCTCGAGGCCGACGACGCCGTCCAGATCACCCCCTGACACGGCCGCCACGGAGCCGGTCAAGTCGCCGCCCCCGACGTCCCCGATGGTGACCTCGCCGGGGTCGACCACGGGCTGCGCCACCGCGTGTTCGACCGCCGGCTCGTTGGCCACCTCGATCTCGAGGGGCACGAACGCCTCGACCACCTCGACGGCCGCCCGGGAGGCGATCGTCAATGGGACGGGCTCGCGTCGGTTCGCTTCCAGCGCGACGGGCAGCGCCATCGCCAGCAGGACGATGACGGGCACCAGCACGCTGATGGCGACGGGCGCTGCCCACAGCACGAGCGGCCTCCGCCGGGGTTCCGGACCCGTCGCTTCCAGCACGAGAAGGGGGGAGGGCGTCGACACGGCCACCATCCAGGGCCCCGAAGACGCGTCCCGCCCACGGCAGGCCAACTTCCCCCGGCAGTGTCGATCCGGCCTATGATCGCGTCGAGCGACCGGCCCAGCCGCGTCCGGCCGCGCGTGGAGCCGCACACGATGCCAGAGCACCGTCCGCTCTTCCGGGCCGAGGTCAGGGACATCGACCGGATCGCGATCGAGGAGTACGGCGTACCGGGCGTCGTGCTGATGGAGAACGCGGGGGCCGGCACGGCCCGGCTGCTCGAGTCGCTCGGCATCCGGGGCCCGGTGGCCGTGGCCTGCGGCAAGGGCAACAACGGCGGCGATGGCTTCGTGATCGCCCGTCACCTTGACGTCGCGGGCCACCCCGTGAAGCTGCTGCTCGCCTGCCGATCCGACGAGGTCCGCGGCGATGCGGCGATCAATCTGCGGATTGCGACGCGGAGCGGACTGACGATCGAGTGCCTGGCCGGTGGTGACGAGACGACCTGGGCGGCAGTGCTGGCCGGGGCCGACTGGATCGTCGACGCCCTGCTTGGCACCGGGGCGAGCGGCCCACCGACGGGAACGATCGCCGCCGCGATCCGCGGCATCGGGGCCGCCCGGGCTGGCGGCAGCCGCGTGCTGGCGGTGGACCTGCCGTCGGGCCTCGATGCCGACACGGGCGCCGCGGCCGGCGACTGCGTCCGTGCCGACGCGACCGCGACCTTCGTGGCCCGCAAGCCGGGCTTCGACGCCCCCGCAGCCGGGGCCTTCACCGGCCGGGTGCACATCGTCGGGATCGGCGCGCCGCGGGCGGCGGTCGAGCGGGTCAGCGGGCGATCTGCTGCTCCAGGAACGTCCAGGCCAGCGCCTCCATGAAGGCCTTCTGGCGGTTGTCGGCCGCACCGCCGTGTCCACCCTCGATGTTCTCGTAGTAGTGGACCCGCTTACCGAACTCGACGAGCCGGGCCGTCATCTTGCGGGCATGGGCGGGATGGACCCGGTCGTCACGGGTGGAGGTCGTAATCAAGAGCGGCGGATAGTCGCGGCCGGCCTCGACGGCGTGGTAGGGGGAGAAGGTGCGGATGAAGGCCCACTCCTCGGGCAGGTCCGGGTTGCCGTATTCCCCCATCCAACTGGCCCCCGCCAGCAGCTTGTTGAACCGCCGCATGTCGAGCAGCGGGACCTGGCAGACGACGGCGCCGAAGAGTTCGGGCCGCATGGCGTACAGGTTGCCCACAAGCAGGCCGCCGTTGCTGCCACCCTTGATCGCCAGCCGCGCGGGCCGGGAGACCTTGCGTTGCACGAGATCCTCCGCCACGGCCGCGAAGTCCTCGTAGGCCCGCGGTCGCTCTGCCTTGAGGGCCGCCTGATGCCAGGCCGGCCCGAACTCGCCCCCGCCGCGGATGTTGGC
>VGYP01000530.1 GCA_016872955.1 Planctomycetota bacterium | reverse complement strand
CGCAAACGCAGCGTGCTACCAGCCCGCCCGCGACATGGATTGCCGATCTATTGGCGAGCGAGGTGTTTCAGGCACAGCGGAAGCTCGTGGGACGGGCGGGACTCACAGACTCGCAAATCGAGACGTTCCTGCGCGCCCTCGACAGCCGCGGGGGCGTCATGACGGTCGCGGCGTTGGGCCGGGCTCTCCAAATCGCACCGTTCCGTCTGACCGGTCTCGTGGCGACGCTCACGAACGTTATGAACATCGATGGATTCCGGGTTCTTGGCCGCAGTGAAGATGCTCAGGAAATCACGCTCGATATTCCCCTGCTCAAGCGACAATTTGCCCTGGTGACGCCGGAGGAGCAGGAATGACCAGCCCTTCCATCAGCCACGCGCGCGCCCGTGACATCATCGAGTCACTGCGACAGGGCACCGTTCCTGACACGAGCCTCGACGCCTTCGCTGTCGGGCTGCAGCGGTTCGAGGCTGCCCTCGATGAGGAACTGGGCCGTGTTGCCGAAGGCAAGGGATCACTCAAGGCCGTGCGCGGCGAGTATGGCTGCGGAAAGACGTTTTTCTCACGCTGGCTCGCGGATCGCGCCCGCAAGCGAGGTTTCGCAACCACAGAGGTTCAGATCTCCGAGACCGAGACACCGCTGCATCGTCTCGAGACGGTCTATCGGCGTCTCATGGAGCGGTTATCCACCGCCGCAATGCATGGCGGCGCCCTGCGGTCGGTGATCGAAAGTTGGCTCTACACCCTGGGGCAGGACGTTCTGGCAGAGGGCACGCTTGACGAGTCCGACACGCAGGAACTGGCCCACCGCACTGCCGAACGACTCGAAAAGCGACTGGCTGACGTCAGCCGGGTGGCGCCGAACTTCAGCGCCGCACTCCGGGCCTACCACGACGCTCTTGTCGGCGGCGACCAGGCGACGGCGGACGGTTTGCTCGCATGGCTCGCCGGGCAGCCCAATGTGGCGGCGGGCGTGAAAAGGGCCGCTGGCGTCAAAGGCGACATCGATCATTTCGGCGCCCTCGGATTTCTGCAGGGCGTGCTCGCCGTGCTGCGTGATTCCGGGCACGCGGGGCTGCTCGTGGTGCTCGATGAAGTCGAGACCATCCAGCGAATGAGGTCTGACGTCCGCGACAAGAGCCTCAACGCCCTCCGGCAGCTGGTGGACGAGATTCACTCAGGACGGTTTCCCGGCCTGTTCCTCGTGGTCACGGGGACGCCGGCGTTCTTCGACGGCCCCCAGGGCATGCAGCGACTGCCGCCTCTCGCCCAGCGACTGCACACTGACTTCCAGACCGATGCACGATTCGACAATCCCCGCGCTCCGCAGATCAAGCTGCCGGGATTTGATCTCGATCGGCTCGTTGAAGTGGGCACTAAAGTGCGCGACATCTTCGCCTCCCAGTCCAAGACCACGAACCACATCTTCGACCGCTGCGACGAGGCCTACATTCGCGACCTCGCGGCGGCCGTCACCGGCACGCTTGGCGGCAAGGTCGGCGTCGCCCCCCGCATCTTCCTCAAGAAGTTGGTCGGCGATGTCCTCGATCGCATCGACCAATTTCCGGACTTCAACCCGCGCACCCATTACTCCCTGACCGTCACAGAGAACGAATTGACGCTCGCCGAACGCCAATCGCGGGCGGCTGATTCCGTCGACGAGATTGAGCTGGATTTGTGAGCACCACCGACTTCGCTCTTCTGCATCCCGCGATCCAGCACCACATCGTCAACAGCCTGGGGTGGAGGGAATTGCGGCCGTTCCAGGCCGCCGCTATTCGGCCCATCGTGGCGGGCCAGCACGCTCTCGTCCTTGCGCCCACGGCAGGCGGGAAGACGGAAGCCGCAACGCTTCCGGTATTATCACGAATGCTTGCCGAGGAGTGGCGGGGTCTCTCGGTGCTGTATCTCTGCCCGCTGAAGGCGTTGCTTAACAACCTGCACGTGCG
>VGYP01000529.1 GCA_016872955.1 Planctomycetota bacterium | reverse complement strand
CCAGATGCGGGCGAGCTTGTCGTGCGCCTTGCGGCGGAGCATCCGGCCGAGGCTCTGGATTCGCTGCCGCACCGATCCGCTCGACGCGGCGATGATCCCGACGTCGGCGGCCGGCACGTTGAAGCCTTCGATGAGCGACTTGGCACTCACGATCACCCGAGCGGTGCCGTCGCGGAAAGCCTCGATGTTCTCGGCGCGGAAGCCGCCGGGAAGCTTGCTGTGTTCGAGGACCGCGGGGAGGTGTGCCTCGAGGGCCTCGAGAAAGAGCCGGTCGACCTCCTCGACGCTCTCGTGGAACACGATTGCCCGGCTATCGGCATCGCCGACCGCCTCCTTCAGGATCCCGAGCACGGCCGCACCCCGGGCCCGGGCCCGGTAGAGAAGGCGCTTCCTCTCGTTTGTCAGGCCGATGAACCGCGCGGCGTCGGCGTCGCCATGGCCCGCCAGCGTCTCGACCCATCGAATGAAAGGCTGATGCGTGTGAGCGGCTTGGTGCCGGCGCGTCAGTTCCCTCCGCAGTTCGCTGATCGTGCGGGAGAGCACGGCGTGCTCGGCCGCTTCCTCGGGAGCCAGATCGATGCCCACATGGAGCACCTCGAAGGGGGCGAGCAGCCCTGCCGCGGCGCACTCCTGGAGCGTGAAGTCGAAGATGATCGGGCCGAGAGCCTTCCCGACCTCCCCCTGGTCGTACGCCTCGGTGGGGGGCACGCCCGCGTCGTCATCGGCTGACTCGGGGGTGGCGGAGAGCCCGAGGGTGTAGCGTGCACCGACGTCGAAGATCCGCTTCGCCTTCTCGGCCTTGGTGCGGTGGCACTCGTCCACCACCAGGAGCATCCGCTCCGGCCAACCGGCCTTCTGCACGAGCACCGGGAGCTTTTCCCGCGCGGAATTGAGGACACAGATCAGGATCCGGGCGGTCGCGAGCAGCCCCGGCTTCTCCCCTCCGCCCATGAGCGCGATCGCCGACTCGGGGACGTTCCCCCGCATGAGCTCGCTCTTCCACTGCACCATCAGCGGGATCGTGGGAACGACGATCACCACCCGCAGGTCGGGCTCCTTGTCGTTCTGGAGGCGTTCCATCGCGGCGAGGGCGAAGAGCGTCTTCCCGCCGCCGGTGGCCACCTTCACGGTGCCGCGGCCGCCGCGTTCGCCGAGCCAGATCGGCAGGCATTTTTGTTGCCAGGCGTGGAGGGTGATGCCGGCGGGGAGGAGCTTCCACTGGTCGGGGACGGTGGCGGCGGTGACGACTCCTGTCGTCGTTGCATCGTCGCCGTCGTCACCGTCTGCGGGGGCATCACCAGGCGACGACGCACCGGCCCCCTTGGCGATGCGCTCCGCCATGTGCCGCCGGGCCTGGAGCTGCAGGAGTTGCAGCCGGGCGCGGGCGTCGAAAATCGTTTCGGGGGACGTACCGGTGCTTGAACTCAACGGCTCTCCTTCAGAACCAGTTTCTTCTGGGGTGATCGGAGTCCTGCCGAATTGAGGCGTCTCATGCGTTGCTGGTCGATATTTACACGTCCGGTTGCGATCCAATGAAACGAACGTGATCCCTGGCACGCCGGTGAACCGAGAAAGGCCTTCAGCCAGGCGAGTTTCGCCAGGATCGAATCCACATCCGAAGAGCTCGCCGGGTGAACCTCGATCCAAGCCAGGTGGCAATCGCTCCCCTGCTGAATCCCAACGCCGTAGTCCCAGCGCGGAGCCTGGCCGTGCGATCGCGCGAGCGCGGCGTCGAGGTCGATGGACTCGATGGGCCTCGATGGCCGGCCGACAGAGACCAGTGAACTGCGAACGCCCAGGGCCTGAAGACCCGGCTTGACGAACTCGGCGAGCCCCTGGGCGGTCATGCAATCCCGCAGGCTCATCGTGCTCCCCCGCTCATCTCGTGCCTGTTGACGACCCGGGCGACGACGTTGCCGATTTGCCCCGTGAACGACGTCAATCCGCCCCA
>VGYP01000528.1 GCA_016872955.1 Planctomycetota bacterium | reverse complement strand
CGGCCATCAGGTCGCCTTCCACCAACCGCGGCCGGTCGCCGACCGGGCTGCCGACGGGCCCCGTGAACTCGTGACAGATGGCGCAGTCCTGCCGGAAGCGAACCGGCTGGTAATAGTGGTATTCCTTGTTGTCGTCGGTCCGGAAGTCACGAAACTCGACCGTCACGGCGGTCGCGGCGGCGGGATCGAGCGGACCGGCGCCGGCCGGCGGGGTGGACGGCGGCCCGTGCGTGGAGAACTCCTCGAGCACGACGAGGTCGAGCGGCCGATACTCGGCCCGCTCCTCGCGCGGGGCGTCGGGCCGCAGCAGCCACCACTGATACTTCTCGCGTGGCAGCCGCTTCTCGAGACTCTCGAGGGTGCTGGCCGACTGCTTCTCCTTCTCGAGCATTTTCCAGTGATGTTGCAGCATCACGGCATCGACCACGTGCCGGCCCGTGGCCCGACTGCTTGAGAAGACAAGTTGCTCGGAACGGCTGCCGTACCACCAGAAGCTGAGAGTGATCAGAGCGAACAGGCAGAAACCGAACAGGAAGCGGACCTTCCGTTCGAGGCTCGTCTCGCCGAGGATGTCGCGGATGGAGCGGTAGGACATGGCGCGATTCCACCCGTCATCCTACCCTGCGCGGCACGGGCCTCCCTACAGCATCTCCACTGGATCGACGTCGACCATCCAGGCCATGCCGTCGGGCGTCTTGAGCCCGGTGAGACCTCGGCGCAGCAGGCCGCGGAGCGCCGTGCCGTCGGGACCGTGCACCTGCAGATGCCAGCGGTACCGCTCCCGCAACCGGAGGATCGGGGCGGGGGCCGGCCCCAGCACACGGACGCCCGCCTTCGGCCCTGCCGCGGCCCGCAGCCGCTCGGCCAGGGTGCCCGCCCAGGCGGCCACCCGCTCCTCGTCGACCCCGCGGATGACCAGCCGGATCACGTGCCCGTACGGCGGATAGAGGAGTGCCTCGCGGATCGGCAGTTCACTCCGCACGAAGGCCTCGTAGTCGTGGGTGGCCGCCGATCGGATGGCCGGGTGATCGGGCGTGCTCGTCTGCACGACGACGCGGCCCCCCTGCGGCCCGCGGCCGCTGCGGCCCGAGACCTGGGTGACCAACTGGCAGGTCCGCTCGGCGGCCCGAAAATCGGCCAGGTGGAGCGCCGCGTCGGCGTGCACCACGCCCACCAGCACGACGCCGGGGAAGTCGAGTCCCTTGGCGATCATCTGCGTGCCCACCAGGATGTCGATCGACCGGTCACGGAACGCATCGAGCGTGCGCTCGTGACTGCCGCGGCTCCGCATCGTGTCGGTGTCCATGCGGGCCACGGCGGCATCCGGAAAGGCCCGTCGCACTTGCTCCTCGAGCCGCTGCGTGCCGGTGCCACGATGGATGAGCCCGGCCGCGCGGCACTCGGGGCAATCGGGCGGCAGCCGCCGCACGAGGCCACAGCCATGGCACACGCCGCGATTGCCGGGATGGTGGAGCGTGACGGCGATCTCGCACTGCGGGCAGCGGACGGTGTGGCCGCAGGCCTGGCACTGGACGTGCGTGGCGAACCCGCGCCGATTGAGCAGCAGCATCACCTGCCCCTCCGCGTCGAGGGCCCAGCGGATCCCAGTCGCCAGCCGCGGGCTGATCGCCCCCCGGGTCCGGGCCGCCGGGTCGCGGAGGTCGACGGTGATCACGGCGGGCAGGTGCGAGCCTCCTACCCGCTCGGCCAGCCGGCACATCCGCCACTCACCCGCCAGGCAGCGGGCAAAAGTCTCGAGGGACGGGGTCGCCGAGCCGAGCACCAGCGGCACCCGCTCGGCCCGCGTGATCCACTCCGCCACGTCGCGGGCATGGTAGCGGGGAGCCGTGGCCTGCTTGAAGGAGTTCTCGTGTTCCTCGTCGATCACCACCAGGCCGAGACGGGGCGTGGGGGCGAAGATCGCCGATCTCGCCCCGACCACCACGCTCACCCG
>VGYP01000527.1 GCA_016872955.1 Planctomycetota bacterium | reverse complement strand
TCGCGCCGCCCGGGCCACCCCGACAATCAAATTCGGCGGAGGAATTGTCCCCCGCCACCTAGTTCATGTTTCCTAACCGATCCATTTGCTGACGAGAAAATATCACGTCATGTCCGGGCCTTACCCAGTCACTGGGCTGCAATCCGAAAACAGCGGACTTATGAGCGAGGCCGTTCGGCGTGAGCGTTACTTCCACCGCCCGAACCCACTCACCTCCGGGGACTTGCTCGTCAAGGTGAATCTCGCCGACGATCCGCCCGCCCTGGCCGAGCTCGACCGGGTACTCGACTTCTGGCGCTGCAAGCGGATCGTTCGGATCTGCCCAGGAGAAAAGCCTCTTGTCGTATCGGAGGATCTTTCGTCCGTTTCGAAGGAAGTCAATGCCGAACTCGCTCTTGTGAAGGTATCGCTGAATTCCCAGCCAGCCGTGGATTCGTCGAACCCGCATCTCGAGCGTGGTCGCGCCACACTCTGAGCACTTTCCAAGGAGCGGCTGCTGCCAGTTGCCGCAGGTCAGGCACGCCTCCGCGTCCGGGAGGCGCTCATCGATCTTCAACACCGCAGGAATCTGCTCTGCGGTGGAGCCTGACCCGAACGTTACGGAGCGGGTGTCATCCCAGATGCAGGCGCGCTTAGGGGTCACCTTGACCGAGTCAAGGAAGAGGCTGAATGGCGTGTTCGACAGCAGATAGGAGTAGACATCGCCGAGCGTGGCGCGGATCTTCGCTGCGTTCTTCCCTAGCCAGCCGGCTCGAGACGGCTCGAGCCGGGTAATCTCGACGACGGTTCCATGCTCACTCGGACTGGATTTCGGGCGGCGGATGAGCGGCACCTCGAAATCGTCGCCGATCTTGTCGAGGTCGATCTCGACGCCGAGCCATTCCGCATCGAGCGCTCGTGTGGTGAAGACGCGAGCAACGCGGCCGAGACGCGCGGTTGCGATGTTGAAACCCATCCCAAAGAGCCCGAGCTTGCTGAATCGGTCATTGCTCGACCAACCAGCGCGCACGGCGTTGTTGAGCGTGTCGATGCTCATCCCGCGACCGGAATCCTCGATCACGATGGTGGCGTCAGCGCTCGCTCGGTCTGGCAACGACACCGACACCTTGAAGCCGTCCGGCCAATGTGTTCCGCTCCGGTGGACCTCAAGGAAGTCATCAAACGCGTTGTCGATCAGCTCGGCGATACACTGCCATGGCTCGAACTCGATGTCGCCGAGCACGCGCAAGATGCGAGGCGAGGGCCTGATGTTGATCGATGTAGGTGGGGACATCGGTTCGCCTTCCGCGATAGTCATGAGCGCCGGATTTTGTCACCGCAGAGCCGGAGCCTACCGCAAAAAATCGAGGCGCACCCGCTGCTCAGCTTCCGTCCCGGCATGGGCCGCCAGCAGCGTCCGCTCGGCCATCGGCTCGGCGCCGTCGACGGCTTCGAGGGCCAGGCCGGCAGCTTGAAGATCGGGCGCTTGTCGCGCGACGCGACTAAGGTTGCGGGCATAGGGCATCCGAGGCGTCTCCGCCTCGGCCTCGGGCTGGCTGCCTGCCAGAACGGCTTCTCGGTCGGCTTCACCACAGCGGCCGCCCTGGTCCCATCAGCCGTAAGGCAGTTCTACTCCGGCCAGCCGATGCATTTTTACTCCGGCGTTGACAGTTTTCAGGGTATGCGCCCTGCGTCGTGGCGGGAAGAACTGGCGGGCGTTTCGATTTGATTGCCCCTCGCACCCCGAGAGGGATACCAAAGCTAAGGATTTTTCATGCCGAATTACGCCGGCAAATCAGATGCTTAAAAATCCGTACTGTTTTGTCGAAGTCATGAGGTTTGGAGAAAACGGGCCAGAGAGAGACGAATTTCGGCTCCGGCGCGGTTCACTCGGTCAACAGCTTTGGTGCGTGAACCGCGCGGATACCGGGGGTTTTCGTCGGTGCCGCCCGGCGGCGGAGAGCGTTGTCGCGATAGAAGTT
>VGYP01000526.1 GCA_016872955.1 Planctomycetota bacterium | reverse complement strand
GCCCTTCCTGAGCGTCGGCGGCATGCAGTTGTTCCACAGCGAGTCTTCCGACCGGTCCGAGAAGGTGGTGCCGCGGCTATCGACGGTGGCATCGGCGATCCTGCTGATCTATGTCTCGCTAATCGCGGCCTGCGCCCTTCTCTTCTGGCTATTCGGCATGACCGGCATGGAATCGGTCGTGCACGCGGTTTCGAGCGTAGCGACGGGCGGATTCTCGACGTCTGACAGCTCGGTTGGGCTCTTCAGGAGCCCAGCAATCGAGTGGATCGCAATCATCTTCATGCTGGCTGGCGCACTGCCCTTCGTCATCTACATCAGACTGACGCGCGGTTATGTATCGGCCTTCTGGCGCGACAGCCAGATCCGCCTGTTGATCCTGATCGTGCTGAGCGCCACCGTCGCGCTGACCGCGTGGCTGTCTGTGACGAGCGACCTGCATTGGCTAGAGGCCTTCCGCCTTGCCCTGTTCAATGTGACGTCCATCGTCACCACCACCGGCTTCGTTTCCGCCGACTACAGCCAGTGGGGTGGCTTTGCCGTTACGGTCTTCTTCCTGCTCACCTTCTGCGGCGGCTGCACCGGCTCGACCTCGGGCGGCATCAAGATCTTCCGCTTCGAGATCCTGCTCGCGCGGCTGCGCGTGCAGATGGCCCGGCTGGTGCAGCCGAACGGCGTGTTCCCGTTGCAGTACCAGGGCCGCGCCGTGCCCGACGACGTGCCGGCCGGCGTGATCGCCTTCATTGCCCTCTACATCTCCTGCTTCGTCGTGCTGTCGCTACTGCTGTCGGCGCTGGGGCTCGACTTCGTCACCGCGGTTTCGGGGGCGGCAGCCTGCCTCGGCAATGTCGGCCCCGGCCTCGGGCCGATCATCGGGCCGGGGGGTACCTTTGCCCCCCTGCCGGATACGGCCAAATGGCTGCTAGCCCTTGCCATGGTGCTGGGGCGCCTCGAACTCTTCACTTTCCTCGTGCTGTTCACGCCCCGCTTCTGGCGGCACTGACCGGGGGCACCCGCGCGGCGCTCAACGCGGGCGCCTGCGCGGCACAATGGCCCTTGACGGGCCGGGGCCACCCCTGTTCTTTGCCGCCATGCGATTCCTGAAGCTCGTCCCTGGCCAGACCAGGGTCAATTTCGCCGGCCAGCGCTACATTGCCTTTGCCGTGACCGGTTTGCTGTTCCTGGTGACGACTTTTTCTCTTGTTTTTCAGGGTCTTAACCTCGGCCTAGACTTCACCGGCGGCATCGTCGTGGAGGTCGCGGCCAGCCAGCCGCCCGACCTTGCCGACATGCGCGCCCGCCTGAACAACCTGGGGCTGGGCGAGGTTAAGCTGCAGGATTTCGGCGAATCGGGCCGCGAGGTTCAGATTCGCGTCCAGCCAAGCGTGACGGGCACCGACCAACAGGCCGTGGCCGCCGTGCGCGAGGCGCTGGGGCCAGGCTATCAATATCGCCGGGTCGATGTGGTGGGCCCGACCGTGTCGGGCGAGCTGTTCGAGAAGGGGCTCATCGCCACCATCCTCGCCATCGTCGGCATCGGCCTTTATGTCACCTTCCGCTTCGAATGGCAGTTCGGCCTGTCGGCCATCCTTGCCACCTTTCACGACGTCTACATCACACTGGGCCTGTTCTCAATCCTCCAGCTCGACTTCAACATGACCGCGGTGGCTGCCCTGCTGACGCTGGCCGGCTATTCGATCAACGACACCGTCGTCGTGTTCGACCGCATGCGGGAAAACGCCCGCAAATACAAGCAAATCAGCCTGCACGACCTGATCAACCGGTCGGTCAACGACACGCTGGCGCGCACCGTCATGACTGGCATGACCGTGATGATCGCCGTGGTGCCGCTGCTGCTCGTCGGCGGGCCGACGCTGCTCAACTTCAGCGCCTCGATGCTGTTCGGCGTCGTCATCGGTACCTTCTCGTCGATCTATGTCGCCGCCGCGCTGCTGTTCTTCATGA
>VGYP01000525.1 GCA_016872955.1 Planctomycetota bacterium | reverse complement strand
GGCGGAGGAGACGCGTGGCACCGACATCACGATTCTCGACCTCCGCCGGCTCACCCCGGTCGTCGACTACTTCGTGATCGCCACCGGCTCCAGCCGCCGGCAGATGCACGCCATGGCCGACGAGATCGAGAAGGTGGTGGACCACGAGTTGCAGGACCGCACCCGCGGCGCGGCGGGGTACGAGGAGGGCCGCTGGATCGTGCTCGATTACGGCGACGTGATGGTGCACCTCTTCGATCCCGAGGCCCGTTGCTACTGGGACCTGGAGGGCCTCTGGGGCGACGCGGCCCGCGTGAGTCGGTCCGCTGCCGGCCCGGCGGGGGCCGAATCGCGATGACCGCCGCCGTCCCGCGGGTCAACTTCCGCTCCGCCCTGCGCGAGATGTTCGCCGCGGCCCTCGAGGGGCTGGCCGCCGACGGTGTGATCGCGATCACGCCGGCCGTTCTGCCGGACCTCGTGCAGCTGGTGCGCGAGGCGGCCGACCCGAAGTTCGGCGACTACTCGGGCACCATGGCGATGCCGCTCTCCAAGCAGGCGGGCCGCAAGCCGCGGGACCTCGCCGCCGAGATCATCGGTCGGCTCGTCCGGCAGCCCGGCTACGACGCGCTCTTCGAGCCACCGGGGGATCCGGTCGGCCCTGGTTTCATCAACGTCCGCATCCGCGACGCGGCCCTCGCGATGGCCATGGCGGCGGCGGTGGCCGACGAGCGGCTGGGCGTGCCGCCGGTGGCCGAGCCGCTCACGATCGTCGTCGACTTCTCGAGCCCCAATGTCGCCAAGCCGCTGCACGTCGGCCACATCCGCTCGACCGTGATCGGCGACGCGTTGGCCCGGATCCTTCGGTTCCGCGGCCACCGCGTGATCACCGATAACCACCTCGGCGACTGGGGCACGCAGTTCGGCATGATCCTCTGGGGGTGGAAGCACTGCCGCGACGACGCGGCCTTCGCCGCCGACCCCACGGCCGAACTGGGCCGGCTCTACCGCCTCGTGCGGAGCGTGGCCGACGCCAGTCCCGAGGAACTCGCGGCCGACCCGGTGGCGGCGGCCCTCGCGGCCGAGCACCCCGACTGTGGCCGCGAGGTGCTGGCCGAGACGGCCAGGCTGCATGCGGGCGACCCGGTGAACCGCGGCCTCTGGGAGCGGTTCATGCCGGTCTGCCTGGCCGAGATCGAGCGGCTCTACCGGCGGCTCGACGTCTCCTTCGACCACCAGCTCGGGGAGAGTTTCTTCCAGCCGCTGCTGGCCGGCGTGGTCGACGACCTGGCCGGCGTTGGGCTGGCCCGCGAGAGCCGGGGCGCGTTGGGCGTGTTCCTCGGCGGCGACGACGCACCGCCGTTCCTCGTCCGCAAGGCCGACGGCGCCTTTCTCTACGCCACCACCGACCTGGCCACGATCCGCTGGCGGCTGGAGCACTGGCGTCCCGATCGGATCCTGTACGTGGTCGATCACCGCCAAAGCCGGCACTTCGAGCAGCTCTTCGAGACCGCCCGCCGCTGGGGCCTCGGGGCCGTCGAGTACGAGCACGTCGCCTTCGGCACGGTGCTCGGCGAGGACGGCCGCCCCTTCAAGACCCGGGCCGGCGACACGGTCGGCCTCGAGGCGCTGCTCGACGAGGGCGTGGCGCGGGCCTTCGACGTCGTGACCACGGCCGACGCCGAACGCGGCACGGGCATGCCGGAGGCGGAACGCCGACGGATCGCCGAGGCGGTCGGCATCGGGGCGATCAAGTACGCCGACCTGTCGCAGAACCGCACCACCGACTACGTCTTCAGCTTCGATAAGATGCTGGAGCTCAAGGGCAACACCGCCGCCTACATGCAGTATGCGGTGGCACGCGTCGAGGGCATCTTCGCGCGGGGCGGCATCGACCGCGGGCAGGTGCGCCGCGACGCTCGCGGCGTGCTGTTGTCGGATCCCCGCGAGCGCGCGCTCGCGGTCGCGCTTGTGCGGCTCTGCGAGGC
>VGYP01000524.1 GCA_016872955.1 Planctomycetota bacterium | reverse complement strand
GTACGCCTCGTTCGCGTCGAGAAAATCTGGTTCCGAGTCCAACGCGAGTGCCATCGGGAGGGCGGGCTGGGCCACTGTCTTGGCCGCCTGACGCTTGAACACGGACGAAAACTCCGGGTTGCCTTCGGCCTTCTCGCCGAGGTAGGGCTTGTTGCCTTGCTTCGCATCCGTGAACAAGTACGTCCGATTCACGAAGGAGAAGATGCCGAAGTACTCCGCCTGTTCGTAATCGTCGACGTTCGGATGGTCGTGGCACTGGGCACATTGCAGATCGCGACCGAGGAAGATGCGCCCGACGTCGCGGGTCATCTGGTTCGGGTCAGCGTTGCGGTTCAGAAAAAAAGCCGCAGCCGGCCGGTGCTTCTCGTCCGAGCCGTCTGCGGCAAGGATTTCCGTACACAGTTCGTTCAGCGGCTTGCGTTCTTCCAGCCATTGTCTCAGCCAGTTGCGAAACTCCAGCATGCCGATGACTTCGCGCCGCTCGGTGAACAGGACGTCCAGAACCTTCGCGAAATATCGCGAGAACTCTTCCCGGTCGAGGAGTTCGTCGATCAGTTGCGAGCGGATCAGTTGTGAATCGCTGGGCTTCGCCCGAAGTCGAACGAGGAACGCGTCGGTCTCCTTCACCGTGGGGCCACGCCCCAACAGGTCGAGGTAGACCCGGCGGAGGAACTCGAAGTCCGTGGCCAGCGGAATCTCCGGACCACGATAACTCTTGGCGACGATGCGATCGATTTGTGTGGCGAGCGACTCGCGAGACTCGTTCTTCGGCTCGGCCGCGTCGCCGGACTGGGTTGGCAGGAGTAGCGAACCGAGCAACAGAACGCACGGCACCACCCGCGACCAGGCGCGACCGAACCATGGGTTTCGAGGTGCCCGATCCATACAGAACCTCACGATAGTAATCGGCGACTTCGGCCCCGAGCACCGAATAGGGTTGGGTCGTGTCGCGGCCCGTGGGCCGCGAGTTCCAACGCACAAATAATCATTAACAACTGTATCTGGCTTACACGAAGATTTCTATTACAACTTTCGCTACGGTGATGTTCGACTCGGTCAGCGTGGCTCCCAGAGCAGAGCATCGGAGAACGCGGAGAACCCACCGGTCGATCCTCTGAAGATCATCATCCCACGACCGGTCCAGACGGCCGAGTGCATCCCGCGTCCGGCCGGGCCGTTCGCCCATGTCAGCGGGCTCCAGCGGTCCTTGACAGGGTCGTACTCGCCACCATCAGTCGTAGTGTTTCGCCGGGTTCTGCTCGTCGCCTTGATCGCCACCGCCTCACACGACGAATGCTCCTGGCTGCGTTGCTCTCGACGGTCTGCGCGGTTGTCGGGCTGGTGGCGTCGTATCTGCTCAAGGCGTCGAGCGGGGCGAGCATCGTGCTGGGGTGCACGGCCGCGTTCGCCTTTTCCGGAGTCGTTGCCCAGGTCGGGCGCCGGTTCCGTTGGCCCGACCTCGGCGACTGACACTTCGTAACGGTCTCAGGAAAGAAAAGCGGAAATTCGCGTGAACCGGTGGACGAGTTGCTTCGTACTCAATAGTATTACTTAGTATTACTAGGTATCAGGACGCAGTAGAGTGGCGGATTCGTTCTTCCGGCGGGTGTGGCGGTGGCACTTCTGGGCCGGGCTCGTGGCCTGCCCGGTGCTGCTCGTCGTCGCGCTGACCGGTGCCCTCTACACGTTCCGCGAGGAGATCGAGGACTGGCAACAGGCCGACTTGCGGTTCGTCGAGCTGGTCGGTGAGCGGAGGCCGTTGAGTGAGCAGATCGCCGCGGTGAAGGCAACACACCCGGAATGGAAGCCGACACGGGTGACGCTCCCGGCCGACCCGCGGAAGAGCACCGTCGTCCAGGTCGAGCGGCCCGGTGCCGAGAAGGGCGCACTCCCGGCGGTGTTCGTCTACCCGTACACGGCGGCGGTGATCGCCGATGGAGATGTCCGCTCGCCGTTCTTCTCCACGGTGCTGACG
>VGYP01000523.1 GCA_016872955.1 Planctomycetota bacterium | reverse complement strand
GCAGCTGATGAGGCGTCGGAAAACGCGGCACCAGCCTCACCAGCCGCCCATCGGCCCTGAAATGCCTGTGGCCATCGTTGCGGAAGTGCCATTGACCGGACTATCCTTCGGAAGTGCCATTGACCGGACTATCCTTAATCGACTCCCAGACATGTGACCGACACCGCGCCCCCTGCACCTCGGAGGTCTCCATGCTCGTGAAGAATCCCCCCCCGAACGGCCACGGCAGGACTCCCGCATGCAGCTCCGCCAGCCGTGTCCAGGCGGCGGGGATCCGTCCCGGGGCGATCCCGCGGCGCACGGTCCTGCGCGGCCTGGGGGCGTCTCTGTCGCTGCCCCTCTTGGAATCCATGACATGCGGCGGCGGCGAACAGGCCCACAACGCGAATCGGATGGTGGTGCTGATGACCGACCTGGGCATGCTGCCGCAGTACTGGTTTCCCAAGGGCGTCGGCTTCGACTACGAGGACAGTCGCTACACGAAGGTCGTCTCGCCGTTTCGCAAACGCATGACGATCGTGACCGGCAGCGCGCTGCCGGGAGTGGACGGGCAGCATGATGCCGATATCTGCTATCTCACGGGCACGCCCCGTCCGCAGAGCCCGAGCTTTCGAAACGGTGAATCCCTGGATGTTTTTGCGGCGAGTCACATCGGCAAAGACACTCGTTACAGCCTGATCAACACCTGCAATAACGCCGGGCGATCGATGAGCTTCAGCCGCTCCGGCAGCAGAGTGCCGCCGCTGGCGGATCCCGTCGCGCTCTACAACAAGCTCTTCGTCGGGAACGCGGCCGAAGCCAAGGAACAGGTCGCGCGGCTGGAGAGCAAGAAAAGCATTCTCGACAAGGTGCTCGAGCCATCGCGTGCCCTGCAGCAGAAGGTGTCGGCCGCCGACAAGGAGCGGCTCGACCAATACTACACCGCCGTGCGAGATGCCGAAGCGGCACTGGTGCGGGCCATCGAGTGGTCGGCGGTGGCAAAGCCGAAAGCGAGCGTCACCGCACCCGACCATAACGCCTACGCGGGCGATACGCTCTTGATCAGCTTGGCCTTCCAGAAGCTGATCAGCCTGGCCATACAGACCGATCAGACCCGGGTCGCGACGATGCTGGTCTCCGGCGCCTTCGGAACCAAGTTTCGGCACGCGGGCAAGGAGTGGGAGGTCCACGGCCTGTCGCACCACGCCGGTGATCCCGAAAAGATCGAGGCCTTGGCGCACTACGAGGAATCGGTGCTGGGCATCCTGGTGGCCCTGCTCAGGTCGTTGGACGAGGTTCAGGAAGAGGGACAAACCCTGCTCGATCGCACCACGGTTCTGTTTGGCAGCCACCTGCTGAACGGCCACAGCCACAGCCAGGCCAATTTGCCGACGATCCTGGCCGGCGGCGGCTTCAAGCACCGGGGCCTGCTGACCTTCGAGGGAGATGGCTACTACCCGCTGACCAATCTCTACGTGTCGATGCTGCACAAGCTGGGGATCGAAACGGAACGGTTTTCGAGCAGCACCGGCACGATGCGCGGTTTGGAGGCCTGAGGCCATGCGATCGTGGGTCTCGATCATCGTGCTGGCGGTCGCAGGTCTCGGCGTTCCGGCCGCGGCGACGGCTGACAGCCCGCCGGATACGGTGCGGCGGCTCGTCGAGACGCACTGCACGGCATGCCACGATGCGAACCTTCAGGAGGGGGGCGTCAATCTCGAGAATCTCCTGTCGGCGGATCTCTGGGACAATCAGGCCCTCTGGTCGACGGCGATCGACGAGGTCCGTTCCCGGGAAATGCCCAAGGACGGGGGCGAGCTTTCCGATCAGGATCGGGCCGCCCTGGTCGCCGCCCTGGACCGCGGCCTCGTCGAGGCTGGGGAAAAGCAACGCCGCACTGTCGGCCGTGTGCCACTCCGCCGGCTGACCCCGGAGGAATACGAATTCACCCTGCGCGACCTGCTCCACCTCGAGCACTTGTATGTGCGGCAGAACCGTCC
>VGYP01000522.1 GCA_016872955.1 Planctomycetota bacterium | reverse complement strand
CAGCGGGACCTTGGCGAGGAAGTTCTGCGGCTCGTAGAAGTAGCCGAGCACCGCTTCCTTGTTGTCGTTGCCCTTGGTGAAGGCCTCGATGAGAGCTGCCTCCGAGCCGGTGTTGATGATCTTGTAGTTCAGGCCATTGGCCTCGATGAGCTTCTCGCCGATGGTGGTGTATCCGGGCGGGCCCTCGAGCCACGCTCCCTTGTCACCGGACTCCGGCGTCTTGAAGAGGTCGGCGTACTCATTGAGCTTCGTGCCGTCGGTGATGTCCGGGTACTCATCGCACATCCACTGCGGGACGTACATGCCGATGAGGCCGACGTTGCCGTTCAGGCCGACCTCGACGATGGCGCCACGGTCGACCCACTCCTGCCAGCGGCCACCGCCCCAGTCCTCGATGATGACGTCGACCGAGCCAGCCTCGTCGAGCGTGGTCTGGGTGATATCGCAGCCGAGCTTCTCGCGGGCCACATCGCTGAGCACCTGCGCCGAGGCGGTGTAACCGACCCACGCGTGCATGGCGACACCCCACGAGCCGCAATCGGCCGGGGCCGGTGCCGCGCTGGACTCCGCGGGTGCGGCAGCGCTCGACTCGGCAGGTGCCGGGGCTGCGGACGAGGACGCGGCCTCATTGACGGTGCCGCCACCGCAGGCCGCGAGGGCCAGGCCGGCAGCAGCGAGCGTGACCACGAGGCCAGCGCCCTTGCCTACTCGCTTCATTCTTCCTCCAGGAAGGTTGATTTCGCCGCCATCGTAGGCGCGGGGCACCGGGGAAAGGGCATAATGGCGATAACGGATGGGTATCGCTAGTGGCGGTCCTGGGGCCCCTTCTGGGGCCTGCCTTGGGCAATTCGATCCAAGATGATGCCCAGGAGCACGATGGCGATGCCGGCGGCCAGCCCCTTGCCGGCCAATTCCGGCTTCGACTGGCCGACGATCACGAGGTAACCCAGGCCACCTGCGCCGACGAAACCGCCGATGACGACGACGGCGAGCACGAAGATCAGTCCCTGGTTGACGCCGAGCAGGATCGAGCGCCGCGCGACCGGCAACTGCACCTTGGTGATCACCTGGAGATTCGTCGACCCGGCGGAGATCGCCGCCTCCACGGACTCCTTGGGCACCTTGCGCACGCCGTCGGCAACGATGCGGATCACCACGGGCGCGGCGTAGACGACACCGAGCACGATCGCGGCGAAGCGCGTCGGACCGAAGAGTGCGAGCACGGGCACGAGGTAGACGAACGCCGGCATCGTCTGCCCCGCGTCGAGGAAGGGCCGCAGGAATCGGTCGACGCGACTGCTGCGTCCGGCCCATACGCCGAGGACTATGCCGATGATGACGACGAAGCCCGTGGCGATCAAGGTCATGGCCAGGGTGAGCATCGTGTCGTTCCACAGGCCCGTGGCCATCACGAGGGCGAGCAGCACGAGGACGAGGATGCCCACGGTGCGCCCGGCCAGGATGAAGGCCAGGAGCGTGATGGCGATGAGGGTGAGCCACCACGGGGAGTTGGCGAGCACGTCTTGGAGGGGGTTGAGCACCCAAACGGTGAAGAACTCGCTCCCGGTGACGGTGAGGAAACCCAGGTTGTCGGTGATCCAGTCCGACACCGCATTGGCAGCCTCCGCCACGGGCTCCTGGAAGTTAAGCCGCTCGGGGAAGACGGCGAAGACGAGCAGGTAGCGCGAGAGGTAGATCGCGATGAGCGTGAGGACACCGAAGATCGCGAGGCCGATACGACGACGCACCTTCGCAGCATCTGCGGCGGCATAGCCGGACTGGTCTCGGCTCACGGCGGCGCTCGTCGATCGATCGAGCATGACGGCCAGGATTACGACGGCCAGCCCGGCAACGACGCCGTCACCGACATTGCGGATGGTGAGCGCCTCGACCACCGGCTTGCCGAGCCCGGGGGCGCCGATCAGCGCGGCGATGACGACGAAGGACAGCGCTGCCAGGGTGGTCTGGTTGACCGCGAGGATGATCGTGCT
>VGYP01000521.1 GCA_016872955.1 Planctomycetota bacterium | reverse complement strand
ACGGAATCCCGCGATCGGCATGGCGTTCTGCCGCAGTCGGATTATCGACGCCGCCGACCGCACACTCCGCTTGACGTCTCGGCAGCAGTGGACGGCCGGCGTGCTCACCAACTGGCTGCCGAGAATCGCTAAACGGCAACGGATCCAGACTCCGGCGGTCGTGGTCCCGCGGTGCACGTACGAGACCGTCGGCGGCTACCGCCAGGACCTGCGGCTCGCCTTGGACTGGGAGATGTGGGTCCGGATCGCCGCCCGCTTCCCGGTCTGGCACGAGCCGCGGTCGCTGGCCTGCTACCGGCGGCATCCCGACAGCGAGACGGCGAGACTAATCGCCTCCGGCGAGGCCTGGGCCGATCTCGCCCGCGCCATCGAGATCAATGCCGAATCGGTGCCGGCGCCGATCCGCCGCGACGTCATGGCGGCGAGTGTCCGCTGGTACGTCGCCTCCGCCCTGCGGACCGCCGAGCGGCAGATCCATGACGGCGCCTGCGCACGGGCGGCCATCACGCTCGGCCACTTGCAGGACCTGCTCGAGCTGCTGAAGTCGCAGCCCAGCCATCTCGGCATGGCCCGCCGGCTCTCGATGCTCGAGGAACTGGTGGGCCGGGGCCTCTGCCGCCGGGCGGCGTGACGTTGGGCGAGGCGTCGTCATGTCGACCGGACCACGGCCTCCGATCTCCCCGCCCCGCCGCGCGCAACGGGCGATCGTGTTTGCCCACTACGACCGCGACGGCGAGTTCGACCCCTACGTCCACCATGCCCTGGCCGCCTATCGGCCGTTCGCCGAACGGCTGATCGTGGTCTCCAACTCGGCCACGCGACTGCCCGCGTCGCTGGCGGCCTTCGTCGACGACTTTCTGCCGCGGCCGAACGTGGGCTACGACTTTGCCGCTTGGCGGGACGGCCTGGCCACCCTGCAACCCGGCGACCACGACGAGGTGGTCTGCGTGAACGACAGCGTCTACGGCCCGCTGTTCGACCTCGCCCCCGTCTTCGACGATGCCCGCGTGGCCGATGCCGAGGTCTGGGGCATGGTCCGCTCCGATCAGAACACGAGCCGCACCGGACCGCGGGTGCCCCACCTGCAGTCGTGGTTCCTGGCCATGCGCCGCCCCGCCATCGACTCAGACGCCTGGTCCACGTTCTGGCGGCAGGTCGGTCCCCTGCCGAGCAAGCGGGACGTGGTCGAGCGGTACGAGATCGGCTTCTCGGCCTCCATGGCCGCCGCCGGGTTTCGGGTCGCGGCGCTCTTCGATGCCACCCAGGCCCCGCCGGCGACGCTCCGCGAGGTCTGGCCGCACCTGTCGCCCCGCGCCCCGCGCCGGAGTTGGCGACTGATCCGCAAGAGCCGGCGGCCTTCCCACAATCCCAGTGAACTCACCTGCTGGCGGCTGTGGGATGCCGGCGTCCCCTACCTCAAGGTGGGCCTCTTGCGCAAGAACCACTACGGGCTTGACGTCCGACACGTGCTCGCCGAACTCCGCCGCCGTAGCGACTTTGACCTCGGGCTGATCGACGCCCATCTGCGTCGCTGTGGTCAGCAGACCGGGGATTCGTCCGCCGCCGCAGGATGCGGTTCGGACCGTCCGGACCAGGCGGCCGCGGGGGAGGCGAACGGCCCGAAAACCGGCCGACTCGTCGCAGGCAAGCCCAGTAGGTATAACAATATGGTCGTTGATCGTGCGGCCGGAGGTACCTGCTGCCCCCGGTCTTTTTTGGGCCGGACTTCGTGAAGAGTTTCACGAAGTCCGTTTCCGCGGCCGAAATCGACGATTTTTCGCCAGTGCTCCGACCGCCATCCCTGCCCGCCCATGGACTCGATCCTCCCCGTCCTCCTGTTTGTCGCGATCGCGGCGGCCGTCTCGGTGGGCCTCGTCGTGGTGGCCGACCTAGTGGGCCCGCGGCGGAGCGGGGCGGTCAAGGAGATGCCCTACGAAAGCGGCATGGACCCCGTCCACGACACGAGACGGCGGTTCGACGTGCGATTCCACCTGGT
>VGYP01000520.1 GCA_016872955.1 Planctomycetota bacterium | reverse complement strand
ACACCGGGCGCCGCGGTCGCCACGTGCAACCTCGTCACTGTCGCTTGAATGAGAGCCGTCACTGTCGCTTGAAGAAGGGGACTCGTTTCTAGTAGCATCCTGCAGCGGTGGCGCAGGCGGCTCAGCGCCAACGGCACTGCCCACCGCAGCAACTGCGGACGAAACAGGCAGCACTGGCCTGCGAGCTGCCGCATCCAATTTCTTCCACGGCCGGCCGTCTGCGGCGACGCCGTCGGGCGCTCCACCGCGAGGCCGCCCAAGGCCCGCCGAGGATTCGTGGCCAGCATCAGGGACGATCCGCTGCAAAGGCGAAGCCGGCGGTGCTCCCCGCTGCGCTTCTACCTTCGAATAGCGCGCCCGCGACCTGCTGCGGGGTCTCTGGTATGCCTCTCCTCTTCCCTCTCGTTCTTGTTGCTGGGCGGAGACCCTGCGTCGTTTCTGCTCGTCTTCCTGCATCGCCGGAGCATCTCGTTTCTTCTGCTCAGCGACTGGCGAAACCCGTACCGGCTTCAGCACCGTTACACGCATGGACGCACATTGTGTTTTGGGTCTGTACGCCAACAACAACTCAACTGAATCGACGACAACGACTGCCACGCCGTTTGCCAGCTGTACTGGTCCGTGCTCCGTCCTTTTGCACGTGCCAAACCTGGATACATCTCTGACGGCCAGCATGGGACCGTCTGAGCGCTCGACGTGCATCAAGTCCAAGTGGTGCGCCGACACTTCGGGGTTCCACAAAACGATGTGATTGCCTTGTCCGCGCCCGACCTTCACAGGTGTTTCGCCTGGAGCCACGTGGAATTGCCGCGGTGCCTGGCCACTCAACTCCACAAGGAAGCTCACCATTGGCCGCACCTCATAAGCACCAACTCCCGAAGATGTGGTCATTGCAACGCTTTCGCCCACAACCGCATCGCGTGTCATTGCAGCGCTTTCGCCCACAACCGCGTCGTCCTCGAGCGCCGCTGCTGCGGGAGTAGCTGCCTTCGCAGCTGCCGGAGCCGCGGACGCCGAGGACGCGGGGGACGCTGTCTTCGCAACGGCCGAACTCTCAGCCGCGAGGCGGGCGCGCTTGCTGTCGCGCAAGTGATCATCGTCGGCCCAGCCCTGGCACGTCTTACAATACGGCGCCCTCTTGCGGCCGCGGTCGTAGGTGCGTATTTGTGTCATCACCGAGGCCTTGAGCTCGATCCACCTTTCCTTGAGCTCGATCCACCTGTTACAATCACCAGCAGCTGTATGAGAATCTTCACACGTCGCCATGGCGATTCTTACGTCCCGCGCGAAAGTTCCCAAGGCATCCAGGAGACGACAATGTTTAGCCATGCACCTCCACTGACAAGTCCACGCCCAATAATTAGCCATGCACCTCCACGATTGCAATAAAGGAATGGCCGGACAGGAGTCCCCCGCCGCGCCGAAATCCTCAATCTGCTCCAGCATCGCTCTCGCTGTGGTCGGGGAGAACGTGAATCCGTCATCATCACCGACTGTCGTGGCGGCGGCTCCAGCCATGGCGGCCACGGCGATACGGCGGCCACGTTTCCTGCTAAGGGCTATACCCTTGATGGGCGGAGGCAAAGGCCACTTGCTGCCGCAGAGCACCGATGCTTGAAGGCTCCGTTTGGCCGGCCCGGGCCGGCCCCGAGCTCGGCCCGAGCAGGGTCTTTTAACAACGATGCCACGCATGCCGGAGTCTCTCTACACAACTGCCTCATTGCCCTCTCTACGCAACTGCCACATTGCCCGGCCGTTCAGGCGGGGCAAGCCGGCTCAGCTCAGCGCCTCGACAAGCGAAACAGTCGATGCTCGGCTCAGCTGCACGGCCGTAGCTACGGACGAATACCCCTGGACCGTCGGGGTCCGCTGCTACTATCTATCGAGGAAAATGAGTCTTACTATTGCTAGGCGATGCAGTGATGACTCTGTAGCGAGGGCATCAAACACAACCAAGCCACAGCACTGCGTCTGAGACGCTACAACCTATCCGCACCA
>VGYP01000519.1 GCA_016872955.1 Planctomycetota bacterium | reverse complement strand
AGTCCCAGCGGATCCATGCGGGCGTGGCAGGAGGCACACAGCGCATCGCCGCGATGGGCCGCCATCAGCTCGCGCATCGTCGCCTGCCCGCCGACCGCCGCGGCGGCCGCTTCGAGGGTCGGCACGTCGGGTGGAGCTGGATTGGACGGCGTCCCCAGCAGGTTGTCCAAGATGAAGGCCCCCCGCTTCACGGGCGACGTGCGGGTCGGGTTGCTGGTCACCACGAGCACGCTCCCATGGCCGAGCAGGCCGCCGCGGGCCGCGTCGGCGGGCAGTTCCACTAGCCGCATCTTCCGCCCCTTCACGCCCGGGATGCCGTAGAACATCGCCAGCGGCCCGTTGAGGAAAGTCCACCCGCCGACGAGCAGGTCGGTTGCGGGCAGGCCGGCGCGGAGGACGTGCGCGAACCGCAACTCGGTCTCCTGTCGCATGGCCCGACGGACGTCGCCCGAGAAGATTTTGTCAGCCTGGTCCCTGGTCTCGGTGCCGAGAATGCGGCGTGCGTCGAACGCGAGCCCCTCGACGTCCCGCGTCTGTAGCCACTGGCCGACGAAGTTCCGCACCAGGCCCTCGTTGCGGGGATCGCTCACCATCCGCGTGACCTGCTCGGCGAGCCCACCCCGCAGCCGGCCGTGCGCGGCCAACTCGAAGAGCACGTCATCGGGCATCGTGCTCCAGAGGAAATACGACAGCCGCGTGGCCAACGCGTACTCGTCGATCGGCACGGCTTTGGCGTCGGCTGCCGCCTCGGCCGTGTCATCCTCCAACCGGAACAGGAACCGGGGCGAGGACAACACCGCCGTCACCGCGGCCCCGAGCCCCTGCTCGAACGACTGCGGCGCCGGTCCGACGACGGCCATGAGTCGGTCGACCGTGTCCGCGTCGACCGGCCGACGGAAGGCCCGCTCGGCGAGCCGGTGGAGCGTGCGTCGGAGGTGATCGGCGACCACGGCCGGTTCGGCCGGGGGCGGACCATCCGGAAACAGCCGCTGCAGCGGGCTGGGACGGTCGCCGGGGCCACGCCCCAAGGTGCCATCGGCAGCCACCCGATCCCCCACCCGGGCCGCCAGCGCGACGTACTTCTCGAGCAGCAGCGGCGAGAGCGTCAGCACGTCGGCCACGGTGTCGAAGCCGTGGCCGGTGTCGTCGGCCGGCAACTCGTCGGCCAGGCCCTCGTCGACGCCGGTCAGATCGCGAACGGTGTTGGCGTATTCGACCCGGTTGAGCCGGCGCAGGACGACGCGGCCCGGGTCGGGATCACCGGGATCGACCCCGAGCACGTCGCGCGAGACGAAGTCGATCAGTCGGCCGCGCTCGTCGGCCGTCGGCTGGGGTTCGTCGGCCGGCGGCATCGTCTGGGCACGCAGGTTTCGCCAGATGCGGATCCAGTCGGCGTGTTCGGGCGACCCCGGTGCGACCGAATCCACCCCGTGACGACTCGCCAAAAGGCGATCGATCGCCAGCCGACCCTCCGCGCCGCCGCCGCCATGACAGGCCCCGCAGAGACGGGCGAACTTGGCCGCGTCCGGCTCCCGCTCGGCAGCGAGGCCGACCCTGGTCGACAGGCAGCAGAGGGCAAGGGCGGACGCGACCAGGCGGCCGGTGCGACTCAGGTTCACGAGTGGGCTCGCTGGCAGACAAAGCGACGGTGCCTTCGCGTGGCGGTCCAGCCGGCGGCGAACCGCACCGAAGGTCATGGTAGCCGGTTCTAGCCTGGGTCGCCCACATAGATCGCGATCGCGGCCACCATCAGGATCGCGGCCGCCACACGCCGCAGCAGCGTGGCCCGATCCACCTGCTCCTCGAGATCGTGCCACCCGCCGCGGGCCAGCGCGGCCCCGATCAGGATCGCCATCACGCCTCGCGTCGACTGCAGCACGTTTCCCAACATGGCGCCGACCAGGCCGAAGCAGGCATAGAGCGCCACCACGCCACCGAACCAGGCGGCAGCGTATTCGGCCGCGGCGAGACAGTCCCGGCGATCGCGGGGCCGAAGGTGCGG
>VGYP01000518.1 GCA_016872955.1 Planctomycetota bacterium | reverse complement strand
CGGAGGTTGATGGTCCGGCGGGAACCGTTCAGACGCCGCCGGAAGGCGCAAACAAGGCGGGAAAGCTGTGTCGCCACGCGACGTGGGGCGGCGCAACGAAGGTCCGGACGGGACCACCGGTCGGGTCGCAGATGGTGAGGCTCGCGGCCTGCAGCGCGATGCCGCCCGGGACCACGAACCGCAGTCGGCTGCCGTAGAGCCTGTCGCCCACGATCGGGCAGCCGCGGGTGGCCAGCTGGACGCGGAGCTGGTGGCGCCGACCGGTCAGCGGCTCAAGTTCGACCAGCGACACCTCCCCGGCACGCCGCACGACCTGAGCGCGGCACAGGGCGTCCTGTGTGTCCGCCGGATTCGTCTGAAACCCACCCCGAGCCAGGCGGTCCGCGCCGTCGACCGGCATGATCGTGGACGGCCGCTGCCCTTCGCCGCGCAGGATCTGATCGCGCCACTCGACCCACTCGCCCAGCGGCGCTGGAAAGCGGCCCGTCACCACGGCCACGTAGGATTTGAGGACCGTGCGATCGCGGAACTGGGCGGCCAGGGCCGCGGCCGCGGCGGACGTCTTGGCCGCCACGACCACGCCTGACACCGGCGCATCGAGCCGGCTCACGATGCCGACGAACCGATCCGGGCCGAGCCGCTCCTTCAGCCAGCCGTAGAGACTGGGGCGACCGGCCGGGGCGTTGGCCGTCGGCAGGCCCGGCGGCTTGACCACCGCGATCAAATGATCATCCTCGAAGAGGATTTCCACCGCCGACGCTCCGGGACCGGATTGCATGCCCCCAGACTCCCGACGACGCATCGTGTTGGCAAGCAGGTCGCCCCAGCGGGCCGAACTGGCCCGTGCCGAGGGCTGGGACGTCGTGGTCGTGCCCCCGCCGGAGTCCGCCGAGGAGTCGGCCCCGCCCCGATCGCGGGTCGAGTCGCTCGAGGCGTACGTGGTCAGGCTGGCGGTAGCGAAGGCCCTGGCGGTGGCGGCCACGGGCGTCGGCGGCCTGCTGCTCGCTTGTGACACGTTGAGCGAGGTCGACGGCTTGCCACTGGGAAAGCCAAAGGACCGGAACGACGCCAGACGGATGCTCGAGGCCCTGTCAGGCCGTGGTCACCGTGTCGTGTCCGGGGTTTGCCTCTGGGGTCCGCCCGACGGCGAAACCGCCGGACAGCCTTTGACGGGCCATGAGGAGAGCACGCTGTGGATGCCGCAACTGGAGCGGGCGTTCATCGAGGGCTACCTCGATACGGGGCTCTGGCGTGGCAAGGCGGGGGCCTGTGGATTTCAGGATGGCCACGTCCCGCTCCAACTCGTCGCGGGCAGCCAGTCGAACGTCGTAGGTCTGCCCCTAGAGTTGGTTCGGCGGATGCTCGCCCTCTCCGAAACCGAGGCCACGTGATCCGCTGGTGGGCCCCGGTGCCAGGGTCTGTTGTGCGCGCGGCTGTTCCGAAAAGACCACGGCCCGCACGGCGTTGGGACCGTGCGGGCCGGGCGAAAAAAATTCCGGCGATACCTACTCTCGCGCTTGTGGCACTACCATCGGCTCTGGAAGCTTAACTGCCGTGTTCGGGATGGGAACGGGTGTGACCTTCCAGATATGGTCACCGGAAATGTTGTGCCCCCGCTGTCGCGGCGGCAGGTCGTGGTAATCGGCATGGGGCGGCCGTTTTTCGGCACGAACCCTCGATACGAGTGGTCAAGCAATCGTCCGTTAGTACCGGTTAGCTGAGTGCATCACTGCACGTACACGTCCGGCCTATCAACCTGGTCGTCTTCCAGGGGACTTTCGGGTTAAACCCTCCGAAACCTGATCTTGGGGCGGGCTTCACGCTTATATGCTTTCAGCGTTTATCCGTTCCGTTCATAGCTATCCAGCCGTGCCGCTAGCGCGACAACTGGCACACCAGAGGAACGTCCTTCCAAATCCTCTCGTACTAAAGAAGAATCCCCTCAAGTTTCGTGCGCCCACAGCAGATAGGGACCGACCTGTCTCACGACGGTCTGAACCCAGCTCAC
>VGYP01000517.1 GCA_016872955.1 Planctomycetota bacterium | reverse complement strand
CAAGCTCAACGCGACACCGGCGACGCCCAGCATCCTCGCGACGGCGGTCACGATCGACGCCGAATACATCAACCTTAACGGCCTCATCCAGAGCGGCAAGGACTCCTACACGCTGACGATTCCGTCGACGGTCGACGCGGAGATCGCCCGGATCCGCGCGGGCTCCGGCGACCGGCTCACCCGGCTCTCGGTGACCACCACGGATTTCAAGGTGTTCTACGACCGCGTGGACGACCGGATCATCGTCCGCGAGGTCCGGTCGAGCGGCGGCAACGTCCAGCTGACCGGGAAGCTGCTCTCGACGGGCGGCGGGAAGATCCAGGTTCTCGACGGCTACGCGACGGTCTCCGTCACCAACCAGACCTCGCGGGACATCGTGATCGAGCGGATCGACGTCTCGCAGCGGGGTGGCGGCACGCTGCTGCTCGCCGACAAGGCCAAGGGCCCGGCCACGTCCACCTACACCACCGCCGACGGCACCCAGGCGGTGTTCAAGGCCGCCACGGTGCGGCTCGCGGCCGGGTACGACGCCACCAAGGGCACGCCGGGCGCCGTCTACAGGTACGTCGGCACCGCCGCCACGCTGAACCTGGGCACACAGAACTACACCGTCACCGCCGCCTGGGAAAAGATCGCGGATCCCGCGACCTTCACCACCGCCAGTGGCACGCAGACGGCGGTCAAGGACTCGACCACCGTGCTCGTGGATTCTTTTAACTACCTCTTCGGCAAGCGGGGCACGCCGGGAGCGGTCTACAGGTACGTGGGCAGCACGAGGTCGCTCGACCTCGGCCGGCAGAACTACGCCGGTTCGACGGACTGGCAGAAGATCCTCGATCGGGCCACCTACACGTCGGCATCCGGCAGCCAGGAGGTGAGCAAGGACGCAGCCACGGTGCTCGTGGCGTCCGGCTACGCCAACGGCGGCACGCCGGGTGCGGTCTACAGGTACGTGGGATCCGGCGAGACGCTGGACCTGCGCACGCAGGACTACCGCAACATCGACAAGTGGGCGCAGGTGCCGCTGGCCACGCTCTACAGCCGCACGGTGCCCGGCGCGCTCACGCCGGCCGACGGCACCTACACGCCGGCGACCGGCTGGCGCTACGGATTCTCCGTCGGCATGCAGACGGCCACGCGCACGACCACGACCTACGCGAGTTCCGAGTGGCTCGGGAGCGACGCCCTCGCCGCCGACCCGGACAACGTCTACGAGGGGCCGACGACGGAGGTCATCTCGCAGCCGAAGTTGATGGCCGAGGGGACCTACTTCTACAAGTCGAAGTCGGGCGATGCCGATTATCTGGATGACTATCGGTACGGTACGGCTATGCGGAATCTCGAGGAGCCCAGGAAGTACCTCGTCGACAAGTGGGACACGTCGTCCTGGTACGGGAAGACGACCTACTACCAGAAGTATACGGAGGAGAAGAAGCAGGAGACGGTCTCCACCCACACGTTCCGGGCCGACCACACCGTGGACATCGACTTCATCGGCAGCGACGCGGGGAGCGTGTCGGTCACCTCGAGCGGCGGCGGCCGCATCCTCGTCAACGGCCCGATCCTCAATCCCACGGGCACGACCACGCTGACCGCCGATGCGGGCATCGCGCAGATCAACCCCGACGCCAGCGTGGGGGGCAAGTCGATCGTGCTCTCGACGGCGGCAGGCGCGATCGTGGACCTCGTCACCAACGTCGACGACACCGTGGGCACGAGCCTCAAGGCCACGGCCGCCGGGGCGATCACGCTCGCGGAGATGAGCGGCGGCCTGCCGATCGACGCGGTGGAGTCGACCGGGCGGGGGACGGTGACCCTCTCCGCCCGGACGGGAATCACGCGGGCGAGCGGTGCCACGGCCGCGGCCGCGGTCAAGGGGGGCTCGATCTCCCTGACGGTGACGGCGGGCGGCGTGGGGGCGTCGGCCGCGCTGCTGCCGATCGACCAGGGCGACCAGGGCACGCACATGGTGGACGTGGCGGCCACGGGGGGCATCTATCTCGAGGAGATCG
>VGYP01000516.1 GCA_016872955.1 Planctomycetota bacterium | reverse complement strand
GCGCAACGGCAACGCCGACAGGCAGGTTTTGGTCGTTTGACTGGCTGCTCTACGTGTGAACTGCGACCTGTCCAACGCCGCAGCCCAATGCCCTGTGTGCGGGTTCGTCGCCCGCCGCCGTGATGGCCGGCTAGTCGTCGGTTGCAGGCGTCGCTGCCCAGGGCGAGCGATCCTGCCCCGCTTCAACGTCGGCACCTGGATCGAGTCTGCCGCGCGGCTCGTCGGTGTCACCAGCGAGCGAATTGAGCGACTGACCCGCCGCCCGTGCGGCTGCGCCGGTCGGCGCGACTGGCTGAACGCCGCGTGCCACCGCCTGGCAGAGCGTGGCGATGCGGTGCTGTTGCGGGCGTGGCGACGGCTGCAAGGGAGATAGTCGTCGCGGGTACGGTGATGGCATGGAGACCAAGCCATGCCGCGGCAGCCGCGACCGCCAAAGCAGCCGCCGCGGTTCTTTCCGGCCGGCGAGGACGCTGGCCTCATGGACGACGACGACGACAACCCGGAACCGCTGATTGAGTTCGGCCGTCGATCGCAGCCGCCCACGGAGGAGACGCGTGGCGAAAAAAAAGCCCCTCGCCCCCGGCGCCGGAGGCCTACGTGACGCTGTACTCGCGGACTTGCCGCCACCGCGACACGGCACCGTGCCGTGGCACGAGCGACTCGACGCCGAAACACTGGCAGAGTTGCACAAAATCCGCGAAGACTGGCGGGCCGGGAAGGTCAACACCAGCCGCTGGAAGCTGGCGGGAAGCGTCGCCAGACACCTTTCCGATCGTGGTCTGGCAAGCCCATCGACACTCGTGGTGGACCGATGGCTAGGCGAGCGCTGACTGACGCAGTCGCTGCCGACCTGGCGGACGATGCCGCGCTCGCGCGAGACGCCGAGCTAACACGGCTGCGGTCGGAGGTGGCCGGTCTCAAGGCGCGCTACAAAGCCGCCCTAGGTCAGATCGACCGCGAGCGGGAGCGGGCGGACGCCCTTGCCGGGCTGCGCGGAATCCAACCGAAGCGTGCCGCCAAGCGGACCGGCAAGGCGAAGCGTCACGCCGCAAGCATGGTGCTGCTGCTGTCAGATGTTCACTGCGAGGAGCGCGTCGACCCCGACACCGTCAACGGTCTGAACAGCTACGACCTGGACGTGGCGGACCGCCGCATTGACGAACTGCAGGAACGCTTCTTTCTCCTGCTCGAGCACGAGCGGCGCCTTGCAAACATCCGTCGCGTGGTGGTCTGGCTAGGCGGCGATCTCATTAGCGGGCACATCCACGACGACACCGCAGAGATGGCTCAGCTGGCGCCGCTTGCTGCCACGCGATGGATTGGCGAACGCTGCCGCGGGCTGATCGACGCTGCCGCTGACCAAGCCGACGAGGTGATCGTCACCACCAGCAGCGGCAACCACGGACGCAGCACCGAAAAGCTCCGCGTCGGAACCGAGATGGAGCACAGCTTCGAACAGCATCTGTACCTGACGCTTGCCGGCGCGGAGTCGCGCGACAACGTGCGGTGGCAGGTGGGCACTGGCTACCTCAACTACCTGGACCTAGACGGGTTCACCGTGCGGTTCCATCACGGCCATGCGGTGCGATATGGCGGCGGTGTCGGCGGCATCACGATCCCGACCAACAAAGCCAACGCCGCGTGGGACGCAATCCGACGGGCGGACCTGAGCTGCTTCGGTCACTGGCACCAGTTCTCATGGCAGCGGGCCGGGAGGTACGTGAGCAACGGCAGCGTGATTGGACACTCCGCCTACGCTACTCGGATCAAGGCGGCATATGAGCCGCCATGCCAAGCGGCGGTCGTCATCGACCACGAACGCCGCGAGGTGACCAAGGCTTTCCCGGTGTTCTGTGACCGCGATCTGAGGGGGACGTAATGACCTGCGGCGACGACGTTGGCGAATTCGTGACTGACGAAGGCGTGGCCGGTTGGAAGCGCGCGTCGCTGGAGTCGTCCGCCAAGTATCATGCCGACAGGATGCACCCGTCGTCGGCTGCATTCATGGCCGCGCTTGACGA
>VGYP01000515.1 GCA_016872955.1 Planctomycetota bacterium | reverse complement strand
CTGCTCGACCCCAACACGTTGCACGCCGTCAACATGCTCCGGCGAACGCTCTCCAGCATGCATCACGTCGATGCGATGGAGCAGCTGACGAAGCAGTTGGCGAAGTTCAAGAGCAATCGCGAGTTCATCGCGCTGATCGCCAGTTCGCGAGACGACTGACGGCGGTCAGTCGACAGCAGTGCGGACGCGAGCGAACGAGCTCAAGCGGTCGAGCCAGTAGGCATACTGCGGATCGCCGCAGCGGAAAGAAAAGACCGCGTCAGGCAGCCGGCTGTCGGCCGGGCCCTCGGACTGCACCCTGACGACGACCGCCCCATCGGAACGCTTCTCAATCGAGAGACGCTCGTCGGGAATCGTGATCGACTGAGCCCGGGAAGGCATCTCGGCCTGACTCCGCTCGGACATCGACATGCCGCGGCTCATCGCCGTCGGAGTACGACTGCACCCTAATTATGCCACCAGTCCGGCCGCACCGCCAGCGGCCGGCTCAGGCAGCAGTCGGCCGCGCATGCCCACACGCCGGGCGACCTATTTTGACAGGACGGAAAAAAAGTGGATAACCTTGGGGGTTCGCTCGTTTTCGCCCGCGGGAAACTCCTTGCCATGACGCCTTATGCGTCGCTCGCCGACGACTTTTACGTCAATATGAATCTCGCCACCGAGATGGAGCTTCCGTCCCAGCGGGAGACGATTCTGCAGTATTTCGAGCAGGTTCAGCGCCGCTATCCCACGATGCGGAAGTTCTACTGCCGCGACAAGCGGGACTACGTGCTTGAAGAGGACAAAGACCAGGGCCGTTATCGCTGGGCGGCCGTCGAGACGCGACGGCTCTGCTCGGGCCAGGTCAACCCGTCGTCGATCGAGGAGGCCATCGCCCAGCACCGGCTCGTGCTCGACATGGCGCCGGCCTTCCTGTCGGTCAGTCCGCTCGACTGCGAGGCGCTCGACGTGCTGTTCGGATTCGATTTCGCCTACCGGGGCAACCACAATGCTCTGGTCGCCGAGGCGCTCGGCGTGCCGCCGTCGCTCGACCGGTTCGCGGATCTCGCCGGTGCCAAGGTGATCAACTGCGAGCCTTCGCTGACTCTGTCAGTCGACGAGGACTGCCGAATCCAGGTGCGGATCGGGACAGAGACGCGGACCAATGCCTTCCAGGTGAGGACCGGCGAGTTCAACGAGGAGCAGCTGAGCGTCTACGTCACGGCGCGTCAATACGGCAGCCTCGATCCCGACTCCACCTATGTCGAGGCCCTCGAGCGACTGGCAAAGCTGGCCCGTGACGTGGTCGATTCCTGCGTCGTCGACCAGATCCTGCGACCGCTGGCCAGGACGATCTCGCTGAAGTAGTCGCCCCGCGCCCTTCAGCGACCCTTGCCGCCTTCACCACCGCGGCCCGAACGCGTGCGGGCCGCCAGGTTGCTGGCGATCACGATGCCGATCGCCTCGACCCAGCTCGGCACGTCGAGGACCTCGTTCAAGCCGCTTTCGGCGAGCACGTCGTCTTCGGTGGGCCGGGGACGACGCTCCGCCGCGCGGGCCGCCTCCTCGACCCCGAGGAACTCGAGGCCCTCGTCGTCTTCCTCGTGACGTCCCGCGACGGGCTCGAAGTCTCCCCGCCGGCCCCGCGGTGAACGCGGTCCATCCTGCCGCCGGGATTCCCCGCGTCCGGCCGGCCGCTCGCTCGACGGTTCTCGGCGACGCTCATCGCCACCGCGGCGTGATCGCCGCCTCCGGCCACGCTCGCGGGCAGCACCGTCGCGTCCGGACTCGCCGGCCGCCGGCGCCGGCTGTCCAGCCTCGGGTCGATCCGTGGGCCGCATGCCGTAACTCGTCGGCAGGGGCTCGTCGTCGCGGTCGTCCGCCGCCGCGGCGGGGCGGGCCGGCCGCTCGCCCCCGGATTCGCCCCCGTCGCTGCGGCCGCGACCGCGGCCACGACCGCCCCGTCGACCCCGCCGGCGACGGCCGCGCGGACGGTCGTCGTCGCCGTCAGACGACTCACCACGCGCCGTCGGCGCCGCGTCGGTAGCAT
>VGYP01000514.1 GCA_016872955.1 Planctomycetota bacterium | reverse complement strand
AGCAAAGATCATTGATCGACCCTGACGAGGACATTGGACGCTCAGGAATCGGGAAGGAGTACACCGTCATACCACCCAAAAAGCAAAGCCTGCTCAGGCCCGCCGGTCGCCGTCTCCCCGTCGCCGGACCATCGAGGTGATCGATGGGCCGATCGCTCGCGGCCGCACGCTCGGCAAGGCGACGACCTGGGTCATCGCGGGCCAGGCGCGAGTGCGCTGCGGCGTCACGCTGAAGATCACCGACGGCGCGATGCTCCTGATCGTCAACGGTGTGCTGCCGAAGAGCCAGCTCCGCCGCGCGGCGCTGAGTTGTGAACCCGGCTCCGCGTTTGTCGCCGGCCGCTTCACTGTGCGGGCTTGCAATGGTGAACAAGGGCCGGTCAGGGTCGGCTCAAGGCCGATGCGCACATCCACTCGTTGACCACCGACTGACGGGCCGGCTTCAGTATTGGATCACGATGCCGGCGTCGGAGAAAAAGGGCGCGGCCTCGTCGGTCAGGCCCCAGCCTACCCGCAGGCCGATCTCGACGTTGCGGCTGATGCTGTAGTGCGTGCCGGGGCTGAAGATCGGCCGCTGCGTGTCCTCGACGAGCCCCTGCGTGTAGGAGCCGAACCACTCGGCATGCACCTCCCACCGCTCCGTCACAGGCGCTCGCAGCACGACTGATGGCGTCCAGCGGCTGAACCAGTTGACGGCGCCCTCCGAATAGGCGTAACGGATCGCCCCGTCCAGCCGCCAATCGTCCCAGAACTCCCAGCCCGCGACGAGCGTCGCCACTGGCACCGTGCCGAAGACATCACCATACGTCGGAGTGGCCCCCTCCATGATGAAGCAGCTGTCGGGCACCCAGCCATCCTGGTGCGACGTGGCCAGCTTGAAGCCGTAGAGGATGCTTGATTCATAGAGCGTGTTGTCGTCGAGGGTCCCCTCCCCAACCTCCACGCTCGTCACCACGTTGCCTTGCGAACCGATGCCATAGTTGACGCCGAACCGCCATTCCAACCACTCGTTCGTCCCCTGGCGGATCAGCAGCTCTGGGAAGTTGTTCGTCGGCAGCCCGTTGAGGTTGTCGATGTAGACGTGCGACGCCTCGATGAGTCCGCGGCCCGTGCCGACGCAGTGCGCCGAGGGAGTGAAGGCGTCGCGGTCGGCGTTGAGCTCGAGGGCGGTGGCGACACCGGCAGCCAGGGCCCCCACCAGCAGTCCGCCGAGGGCCGAATGAAAGCGGCCCGTAGCGCGGTGAAAAGGATGCGCGCGCATGGTGGATTTCAGCGGCGGTGAGGAATCCCTAGGGACGTCGGCTGGCAGGAAAAGGGTCGCGCAGCATTTTCGGTCGAATCGGCACTACTTGCCGTTTTTTGCAGGAGCGCTGGGACGACGCCGCGAGCCCTGGGGGCCGAGGACGAGTTTGCCGCCTTGTCGACGGCTCTGATAGCCTCTGCCAGCGGTCGCACGACGCGACTGGTAGCCCCGGCCCGCTACACGCCCAGCGAGGAGGGGATGGCCACGAAGAAGACTGCGAAGCAGTCCTCCCGATGGACCGCTGGCACAGCGAAGGCCCAGAACAAACAGACGGCGCTCGCTGCGCGGGCCGCCAAGGCCGCGACCGACGCGATCGCGCGGTCCAAGAAGGGAACGGGCAGGTGGGGCTAGGACGACGGCGCCGATCTCCGCGTCCATGTCGGGGACGTCGTGATGATGGGCTTCGATGAGGCCATCGATGCGGAGGAGTGGGGCATGCGAGAAACCAACAACGAGCTTGCCGGCAAGGCGGGGGGGAGCGGAAAGGCGGCCAAGGAGGCGGCCGGAAAGACCTCCACGAAAAAGGCCACGCGGCAGCGCTGCGCCTCCGCAAGCTGGGCGATCCTTGACGGCTGCGGTGACCGGGATGGCACGGTCTTTGCGGTCATGCCGTCATCGCTACGGCGTACGAAGGCAATAGCCTGATCGTCACGACCAACCTGCCATTCGAGCACTGGACCGAAGTCCTTGGCAGCGAACGGCTCACGGGAGCAGCGCTGGACAGGCT
>VGYP01000513.1 GCA_016872955.1 Planctomycetota bacterium | reverse complement strand
TCCTTGGCATCGCCCCCGCGTCGGCCGCGCCGCCGCGGCCCAACATCCTCCTCGTCGTCGCCGACGATCTCGGCTGGGCCGACGTCGGCTGGCATGGCGGCTTCGGCAAGACGCCGGTGATGGACCGGCTCGTGCGCGAGGGGGTCGAGCTCGACCGCCACTACGTGCAGCCGGTCTGCACGCCCACGCGCACGGCGCTGCTCACCGGCCGCTATCCGAGCCGGTTTGGTCCGCAGGCCCTGATCGCGAGCAACCGCCGCGCCGTGCCGCTCGGCACGGTCACGCTCGCTGAGGCGCTCCGCCGCGCGGGCTATGCGACGTTCCAATCGGGCAAATGGCATCTCGGTTCGCGGCCGGAGTGGGGGCCGACGCACTATGGCTTCGACCATGGCTATGGCTCGCTGACCGGCGCCGCCGATCCGGTGACCCACCACTACCGTCCTGGCCATGCCTTCACCGACACCTGGCATCGCGACGGCGTGCCGCTTCGCGAGGAGGGCAACGCCACCGAGCTGGTCACGGCGGAGGCGGTGCGGCGGATCCGCGAATCGGCTCCGCAGCCGGGCGCCGCGCGGCGGCCGTGGTTTGTCTACGTGCCCTTTCACGCGGTCCACAATCCGGTCGACGCGCCGAGCGGGTTCAAGCGGCTCTACGACGGCGTCCGCTTCGATCCCGACGACGTGCGTCATGAGTCGCGGCTGCGGCTGGCGGCGATGATCGCCCAGCTCGACGCCTCGATTGGCCGGCTGGTGGCTGCGGTGGACGACACCGGCCAGCGGGCCGACACGCTGATCGTGTTCACCAGCGACAATGGCGGAATCGAATCGGTGAACAATCCCTATGACAGCGCCGTGCCGCCGTCGCCGTTCAACAGTGAAAACGATCCGCTGCGGGGTCAGAAGGCGCAGCTTTACGAGGGCGGCATTCGGGTCTGTGCGTTTGCCAACTGGCCGGGTCGGTTGGCGCCGCGGAAGGTGACGTCGCCGCTGCACGCGGTCGACTGGCTGCCGACGCTCCTGCCGCTGGCGGGGGCGGCGCTTCCCGAGGGGGTGGCCCTTGATGGCGTCGATCGCTGGCCGGCGCTTATGAGCAGCGAGCTGGTGCCGCGGGGTCGGCCGATCGTGGTGCGGAGTGCGGAGGGGGTGGCGGTGATCGACGAGGGGGTGAAGCTGATCCTTTCCGACAGAGTGCCGGCGAAGAAGGACCAGCCGGGGTCGGGCCGACCCGCGCGGGAGGAGCTTTTTTATCTGTCGCGGGATCCGTTCGAGAAGGCGGACTGCCGGTCGCCGGAGGATCGGCCGACGATCGAGCGGCTCCGTGCGATCGCGCTGGCGGAGCGGGCGAAGGACATCACCGAGCTGCCGGCCGATCTGGTCGGGGTGCCGAAGTAGGGGCGGGGACGCGAGTCTCGCCTTCCGCAACCTGCTGGCTTATGCTGCTCCGCAGCGACCCTGCCGCGCTTCGCGGGTCGCGGATCGCCTCGCTACCGTGGCCTCTGCCCGCAGCGTACTTGCTGACTGGGCGAGCCCTGCCGCCGCGTCGGTTTCCCGCTCGAGGCCGACCGCCAGGGGCGAAAATTGCGACTCGCTAGAGAAAAATCGGCGGGTTTTCACGGGGAAAACGGCGGTTCCGAAAATCGGGACCAATGTTGTCCAACTCGGGTGGTAGGGTGCGGGGTTCGGCTTTTCATTTCCAGATGGAGCCGAACTAACCCGGCCCGAAGTTCCGCTCGGTAGCCCACTGGTTGATCCGGACGGTGTCGGGTAAGACAACCCAAACGAAGGGGTGGGAAGTCGTTCACGGATTCGCATGGAGGACAAACCTAGATCGGGCTAATACCCTCGCTTCACATGCCGATTGTATGCACCGCAACACCGCCGCCACCTTCGTAAACTATGTTCTACAGCTCCACTCTATTCTAGGTAGACCCTTGGCGAAAAAAGCAAAAACGAGAAAGATCAAACCGCTTACCCCGGACCAGATAGTTGCATACCATGTCTACACACAAGCCCAACAAGAGGCGCGCCCCCACGTG
>VGYP01000512.1 GCA_016872955.1 Planctomycetota bacterium | reverse complement strand
GTTCCTCGGCTATCTCCAGGGTGTCGAGTTCCTGTGGACGCTCTCGCTCTGGAGGCCGTGGCTGTTCGTCAACGTGGCCGTGTTGGCCGTCTACTGGCTGTGGGACACGTTCCTGGCCCACCCCCGCGAGCGTGGCCGGGACATCGTGCGGGACGCGCGGACAACGGGGCGACTGAAGGCCGAGGGGCTGTGGCCCAACGCCCTGCTGATGGCCGGCGTGATCGCGGCGGTGGCGGTGCTTGACCCGTCGAAGCCGGTGCCTGGGACCCCCTGGCACCCCTGGATCTACCTCCGCGAGGCGACGCTCCTGGCACTCGTCGGACTGTCGCTGCTGCTGAGCTCGGCCGACGTCCGTCGTCGCAACGGCTTCACGTTCGGGGCGATCCTCGAGGTGGCCGCGCTGTTCGTGGGCATCTTCATCTGCATGCAGCCGGCGTTGGCCCTGCTCAACGAACGGGGGGGTGAACTGGGGATCACGTCACCGGCAGGCTTCTTCTGGGCGACCGGCGGCCTTTCGAGCGTCCTCGACAACGCCCCGACCTACCTGGTCTTTTTCAAGACCGCCCAGATCGATCCAGCCGACGGGCTCGACGCGATCGAAGCGGCACGGCTGGCGGCCATCAGCCTGGGGGCGGTGTTCCTCGGGTCGATGACCTACATCGGCAACGGTCCGAACTTCATGGTCAAGGCGATCGCCGAGCAGGCGGCCGTGAAGATGCCGAGTTTCTTCGGCTACGTGCTCTACAGCGTCGGCATCCTGCTGCCAGTGTTCGCCGCCACCGTGGCGTTGTTCCTGTGAACTGGCGGCCGCGTCGGCCCAGTCTGTCCGCCGAGGGCCGTGTCCGCCGTCTGTCGGGAGCGGCTGGCTTCATCCAGAAACGGCCCCGCGGTAGGATGACGTCGTGAGTAAGGCCGCCAACGCCGGTGAATCCCTCGAGGTCATCAAGACCGATTCCCGGTTCCGCACGCTTGTGGAGCGGCTGGCCGACGCACCCTACGTAGCCTTCGACACGGAGTTCGTCTCGGAGCACACCTATCGCAGCCAGCTCTGCCTGCTGCAGGTCGCCGCCCCCGGCGTGCTGGCCGTCGTCGACACCCTGGCGGTCCGGGAAATCAATCCCTTCTGGCGACTGCTCACCGAGTCGGGCCGGACCACGATCGTGCACGCGGGCCGCGAGGAGATGGGCTTCATTCTGCACGCCATCAAGACCCGTCCGTCGGCCCTGTTCGACGTGCAGGTGGCGGCCGGCCTGGTCGACCACGACTACCCCGCCGGATACGCCGCCGTCGTAAGGCGATTCCTCAATGAACAGACGAGCAAGGGAGAGACCCGCACCGACTGGCGGAAGCGGCCCCTCACCGACGCCCAGATGGCCTACGCGGTCGACGACGTGCGGCACCTGGAACGCTTGTGGCGGAAGCTCGCCGGCAAGCTCGAGTCGCTCGGCCGGACCGCCTGGATGGCGGCCGAGATGTCGCTCTGGCAGGACGAGGTGGAGGAATCGTTCGTGCGCAAGCGGTGGCGACGGATCGCCGGCCTGGGCAATCTCTCCCGCCGTGAGCTGGCGATCGCGCGGGAGTTGTGGCACTGGCGGGATGCTGTGGCCGAAGCGCGGGACATGCCCCCCAAGCGAGTCCTGCGGGACGATCTGCTCGTCGAGCTGTGCAAGCGCAAGACGGCCGACGAGCGGCAGATCGCGGCGGTCCGAGGGATGCAGCGCTCCGACCTCAAGCATATCATGAAGGGGCTTTCCGACGCGGTAAAGCGGGGCCTGGAGTGCCCGGAGGAGAATCTCCCGGGAGGCGAGCGGCACCGGCCGCCGCCGCAGCAGTTGGCGATGCTCGGGCAGTTCCTCGCCACGGCCGTGGCGGGGCTCTGCCGGCAACTCAAGCTGGCCCCGGCGCTTGTGGGAACATCTTCGGACATGCGCGATCTGCTGGCCTGGAAGCTCGGCTACGGCGACCCCGACCGCACGCCGGCACTGGCCGCCGGCTGGCGGGCCCAGGTGGTGGGCGGGCTGGTGGAAGACCTGCTG
>VGYP01000511.1 GCA_016872955.1 Planctomycetota bacterium | reverse complement strand
GGCGGTCGCAGCATGCACCACCTAGCCCGCCGCCTGCCCGACGAGAAGACCACCGTGATCGTCGCCGGCTTCCAGGCCAAGGGCACCCGCGGCCGCCGGCTTCTCGACCGGGCCGAGACGATCCGCATCCACGGCCGTGACATCCCCGTGCGGGCGGTGGTGCGGCAGATCGACGCCTTTTCGGGGCACGCCGACCGGGCCGAACTCGGCCGCTGGCTCGCCGGCATGCCGCGGCCGGAGAAGGTTTTCCTGGTGCACGGCGAGCCCCCCGCGGCCCGGGGCATGGCCGAGTTTCTCGCCTCCACGCGTGGCTGGCACTGCGACCTGCCTACCATCGGGCAGTCGTTCGACCTGCCGATCCCCGATCCATCCTGATCCCGCGAAGGCTCTCCCATGGCCGATGACCACGCCCGCCCACAGCGTCCCGGCCTGCCCGCCAAGGCCTGCGATATCCTGCCCGACACGGTGCGCGGCGACGACGTAGCGCTGGTCGCCGAGAACATGGAGCGGATTCTGGCGTCGCAAAGCAACCTGCTCGCCCAGGAAGACCAGGCGTTGCTCGCCAAGGAGGAGATGCGGGGTGTGCGGATGCTCCTGGAGCTCGGCAAGCCGGAACTCGCCCTGCAGGCCGATCGCATCCATTCCACGGTGATCGTCTTCGGCGGCACGCAGATCGTCGAGCGGACGGCGGCCGAGCGGCGCCTGTCGGAGGCCCGCCGGGCCGCTGCCGCCGCCCCCACCGACCGCCGCGCGGCCCGCGAGGTGGAGCGTTCGCAGCGGCTCCTCGAACATGCCCACTACTACGATTCGGCCCGCCAGTTCGCCACGCTCGTCTCGATCGACAACCAGTGCGAGAAGCAGCGGGACTACGTGGTGATCACCGGCGGCGGCCCCGGCATCATGGAGGCGGCCAACCGCGGGGCCTTCGACGTGGGCTGCAAGTCGATCGGCCTCAACATCAAGCTGCCGGCCGAACAGCAGCCGAATCCCTTCATCACGCCCGAACTCTGCTTCCAGTTCAAGTACTTCGCCCTGCGGAAGTTCCACTTCATCCTGCGGGCCAAGGCCGTGGTGCTCTTTCCGGGCGGTTTCGGCACGCTCGACGAGATGTTCGAGACGCTCACGCTCCGCCAGACCCACCGCATGCAGCCGGTGCCGATCATCCTGTTCGGCAGCGGCTACTGGTCGCGGATCATCGACTTCCAGTTCCTGGCGGATTCCGGCGTGATTGCCGACGAGCACCTCGATCTGTTCACCTATGCGGAGACGCCCGAGGAGGCCTGGCAGCAGATCCTCGACTTCCACGCCCAGCACCGCGGTCGGGACTCTTGACCGGCGACCGAGGGATTCACGGGCGGTGATGACCATGTCCCGTCACGTGGCGACGGCAGGTCCTGACACGTGGCTTCTCTCGGGGTGTGACCAATCCGTTCAAGGACATCGGCCCGTCCATCGCCGCCGCGTCGCGGCGGCGGCAGATGAACCCGGTTTTCAGACGGCCAGACGCGGGATCGTCGTCGCTCGGCGCCGCCTCCTGCGGCCGCGGACGTGCGTCCCGGTCGGCTGGGCCGCGGTCAGTCGAGCCGGATCGTCCCGCCGCCGGGGACGGGGGCGGCCAGCACACGGAGCACGGACGCCACGACCTGTTCCTCCGAGGCGGGCGGGGACTCGTCGACGAGACAGGCCACCCGCACCCGCGGCTGACGGGCCGCCAGTTCCACGGCCAGCGCCCGGACCAGCGCCGGAATGGCCGCCTGGCTCGTGAACGACGGGAGGAGGCCGAGCTGCGGCTCGCCACCGTCGGCCAGGGCCACGATCGTGCCACCCTGGGGCTGCTGCCCCATCACGGCGGCGGCCTCCTGCGCCACAACCAGCGAGGCGACGACGTCGACGTCATGGTGCGCCGCCAGGTCGAGCGCCGAGAGCGTCTCGAGCGGCGCGAACCTGCACAGCCGGGCCGTGCTCACGACCACGTCGAGCCGGCCGAAGTGATCGGCCACGCGATGCACCACGGCCCGCACCGCGCCCTCGTCCCGG
>VGYP01000510.1 GCA_016872955.1 Planctomycetota bacterium | reverse complement strand
TGGGACGGGCATGCTCACCATTCCCATGACCGGCATGGATGGACTTATCTGCGACTCCTGCGGGCTGAGTGCAGCCGGTTGGAGCCAGAAAAGCCGCCACCACAACGGCGGCGACACGAACACCATCTGGGACCGGACTGGATGCAGACGTCAGCGGCATGATCATTCCTTTCGAGGGGAGGCGGTTAAGATACGTGAGGGCGACTGCCCAGCAGGAGCGGACTAACCCCTGTCTTCACCCGCGGCCATGAGCCAGTCGGCTCGGTCAATGGTGACCGAGAGCCGCCGGCTGCCGTGTGCACTCGCGGGTGAATGGTGCAGGATCGCGTCGCGATGTGTCGCATGGCGATGCCCGTTGAGAAACACGAGCGATCCGCGCCCCGCACGGTGAACCACGTCAGGGCGGCATGTCTCGATGTATTCCGTACCCGGCCCGACGTATGTGGTCACACGCCGCACGAGCACGTTGTCGCTATGGAACTTCGGGCAAGCCTGAACGTCGGCCAGATCGAGCCGCACTTCGACCCGCGGCCAGTCGAAGCCGGCCAGCATGCCGCAGATGAGCCCGAGGATGTCATCAGCCAGCCGGGCTCGTGGACCACGGGGTGCTTTCAACTCCAAGTGGTCGAGGCCGCGGTCGATCTTGTTCTTCGCCCCGCGGGCGGTCGCGTGAAAGCTCACCTCTCCGACACGACCTCGGGCAACGATCTCCGCACACTCGACGGGCACTGGCCGGCGGATCAGCACAGTGTCGGTATCGGCGGCATGCATACCGTCGATCTGCTCGTCATCCCATCCTGCGGGCCGCCGCATCCGCTGCGCGATCTTGTTGTACTTCCCCTTCCTGATTCCTCGGTCGTGCATCAGGCTACTCGATAGATCGACAGGGTTCCCGAACGGTCTCCAACGGCCAGCATGCCGCCGCCAGTCGTCCAAGCGAGCGCCGTCACCTCGGCCTCGACTGCGATCGAATCTTGCGCTTGGATCTCCGGGGGTGCGTCGGCGACACGTGACGTCCGGGGTCGCTCCAGGGTCGGCGTGAACAAACACACCTGCCCGTCCGTGCCGCCGCTGGCGAGCACTCGGCCCTGCGGCTGCCAGGCAACCGTCGTCACGGGTCCGAAATGCCCCTCCAGCACCGTCGGCGTCCGCCCCTTCGGCCCCGGCCCGGAGGCGTCCCAGAGAATCACGGCGGAACCGGCCGCGGTGGCGAGCCAACGGCCGTCTTCGCTCCACGAGAGCGCAAGCACCTTGGCTGGAAAGCCCCACATCTGCAGCGTGTCACCCGTTTCGACGAGTACGAAAAGCACCGTGGCATCCTGATTGCCGCACGCCAGATACCTGCCCTGTGGCTGCCAGCCAAGTACGAGCGACGAGCCCTTCAGCGCTATGTGGTCGGTCGGCCCGTCGGCCGCGGCCGAGAGATATGCGACGCCCCCGTAGGCCGCCGTCACGATCCTCGCGCCATCCGGCTGCCAGGCAAGGTCGGCCACGGTGCTGGCATGCTCGTCCGACATACCGACGGGCTCGCCGGCGGCCGTCCACACACCCACTCGGCGGCCCGCCGTGGCGGCCCACCGACTGCCATCGGGCCGCCACGCGAGCCGCTCCACCCAGCAGGTGCCGGTCTCGACCGTCGCTGCGAGGCATCCGTCGGCTGCCCGCCAGAGTTGCACCCTGCCATCCTGTCCGCCCGAGGCGACAAGCGATCCGCCCGGCTGGACGGCGAGCGTGAGTCCGCCGTGGGAATGTTCGCCGATCTGCCGGCTGTTTGTCGTCGTGCCTTCGGCCAGCCACACCCCACCGGCGGCCGTGATCGCCGCGAGTCGGCTGCCCTGCAGAAACTGCATGGCGACCACCGCTTCATCGAGCCGCAGCGCTCCCACCTTTTGCACCGACAGGCCGCCGCGGAGCCGTCGCTTCAGGCCAGACATGCCCGAAACCCTTCCGTGAGCGCCGTTCGATCGAGATTCCGGCCGATGAAAATCAGGCGATTTGTCCGCGGCGCATCACCCCACGGCCTGTCGGGCCGATGGTCCAGCAGCATGTGCAC
>VGYP01000509.1 GCA_016872955.1 Planctomycetota bacterium | reverse complement strand
GATCGGTCGGCCCCACGAGCACCGCGACCGGCACGCCGAACGACGCGGCGAAATGCACCAGCCCCGTGTCGACGCCGATGCACAGATCCATGCGGGCCACCAGTCCGCCCGCCTCGCGCAGCGGCACCGACCGCGAGAAATCGTGGACGTGGGCGGCGATGGACGGGCCGACGGCGGCCTCCAGCCGGCGATGGGCGGCGGCGTCGAGCGGCGCGCCGCAGAGCACGATCTCGCAGCCGCGCTCATCGACGAGCCACTCGACCAGGCGGGCCCAGCGCTCGAACCGCCAGTACCGCAGCGCATCGGTACCGCGCACCGCGAGCAGCACCCGCGGCCTGTCGGCAGGCAGCGCCGCGAGCAGGGCGGCGCTGCGGGCGGCGACCGGCGCCGGCACCCAGTTCTCGTTGCGGCCGTCGTCGACGGCGACGCCTTCGGCCCGCAATTGATCGAGGTAGGCCTGCACCTGGTGCCTGCCGCGCGGCACGGGCACCGCCTTGGTGAGCAGCACGCGGCCGACCTCGCTTGCGAAGCCGACCCGTCGCGGGATGCCCGCCATCCAGGCCAGCAGCGCCACCGAGGTCGATCGCTTGAGCAGATGGGCCCGCGCATAGCCGCGACCACGGAGCCAGGCGGCCGTGGTCCGCAGGCCGGCCAGCGACGCGAACCACCCGCGCCGCGGCCGCTCCCAGACCAGGAGTTCGTCGTGATATGGGCAGGTCGCGAGCACCTCGCGAGCGGCCCGCTCGGCGAACACGTCGATCACGGCGTCGGGATGGGCCCGCCGCAGGTTCCGCAGGAAGGGGATCGCGAGGACCGTGTCGCCGACGTATCGGGTGCAGACCACGAGGATCCGCTCCCGCGTCCGGCCGGCGCTATCCTGGCAGTCCCGCTCATCCATGCCCCGAATCATAGGCCGGCAGGCAAGCTCGCCGCAGCGCGAGTTCACGCCACAAAAACGGCGGCTTCCGGCGAGGCTCGCCTGGAGGGCGAGCCATCGCCCGGCTGGTCGCACCTCGGCTGCGACCACGAAGGGCAAAGCCCGCAGCCACAGGCGTGAAACCTACCACCCAAATCCCACGAAGAAGCTGAAGATCTGCTTGCTGTCGTACGGGGCGTAGGCCACCGGGAAGACGAAGTCGAGTGCGATCGCTGCCGGCCCCATGGCCGGCAGCGTGATCCGGAAGCCGAAGCCCGGCGCGACCCGCATGTTGTTGATCGAGACGTTCGACTCCACGGTGCCGAAGTCGGTGAACAAGACGCCGCAGAGCGTGTCGTCGGCAGTGATCGGATACATGTACTCGACGGTGTTGAGCCACTGGAAGGGACCGCCGACGATCGCCAATTGGCCGTTGGAGCCCGCCTGCTGCTGAAAGCCGGGCGGCTGGTTGGGATCGAACTGGCCGACGGGCTGGGCGGCGAATGGCCCACCCCCTGCCACCGCCGGCTAGATCATCCCGGGCGGCATCATCCCGGGCTGACCGGCCGCGGGAATCAACAGCGGCGCGACCTGCTGCTGCACGTCGTACACCGGCGCGCTGCCCCAGCTGGCAGGAAGAAAGACTAGCCCGGCCAAGGGCACTTCCACAACCATGTCGACGGGCGTTTCCGAGCCGATGAGCGGGTCGTGATCTGGGGGCGCGGTCTTCCTGACTCTAAAAGTCGTTCCAGGCCCACATGGCTGCCCCCATGGGGTGGCGTTTTTCTGGCGTCAGCGCGGAGTCTCTCCGAGTCCGGCAGCCGGCGGCTTCGTTGATGCCTCGTGCCCGGCAGGGCCCAGAGGCTGTGGATGTCGATCGCGGGCAGCTCATCGGGCGACGCCTGAACCGCTTCGCGGTCGTCATGCGCCTGGACGAGTTCGCCCCAGTCCGTGGGCGGGCCACGGGCGGGAGAGACGGACGGCGGCTCGAACGGTTCGCCGAGATGCGTGAGGATTTTCCGGATCGGCCCCGGCTCCGTGATGAACGCGATCAGCCGGATGTCGCCCCTGCAGTTTGGGCACTCAAGCGGAAACTCCTCCCCCACCCGGGCCATGAGTTTCGCCCAGGCAATCCGCGAG
>VGYP01000508.1 GCA_016872955.1 Planctomycetota bacterium | reverse complement strand
GCTCGTGCCGGGGGTCGAGGCCTATCCGCGCTCGCAGATCCTGCGGCGGCACCCCAGTCCCGCGACCGACCCCTATGCCAAGGCCTATCTCGAGGGGCCCATGGGCGGCCAGGACATCGAGATGCTCACCGAGGAATTCGTGCAGTACGTCCACTCCCTGGCTTCGGGATTCTGCGCCTACGACGTGCCGAGCAACACGCGCGTGAGCTATCGCGACGGCGTGCTGACGCACATGTGGTGGATGCAGATGTATCTCGCGGTGGGCCGCAAGCACCACCCTCAGGACTATCGGGCGATCCTGGCCAACAAGGCTCTCGTCACCGTGATCATCGACACGTGGCGGCGCGCGGAGCACTGGCTGGCCAAGACCCGCGGCACCAACTACGGCATCGACGACGCGGCACTGCTCGCGCGGGTCTCGAGGCCGGCGAACAAGGCCGAGATCGACCGGCTGCGACGCGCACTGCACCAGGGCTAGCCGCCCCGGCAGCGCTCAGACGACGAGCGTCATGAGGTGGTCATGGCGCGCGACGAGGGTGTCGTAGTCGGCCACCGCCGTGGGCGCCCCGGGAATCACCTGACGCAACTCCGCATGGATCTGGCCGTGGGGCTGCGCTCATCCGCTCGCGTGCGGAAGGGCGTGCCGCTCAGCGCCAGTCGCCGCTTCGCCGTGTCGAAGGCCTCGCGCAGGCCATCGCCCCAGGTCAGGCCGTCGCCGGCGTGATGGACCTCATCCATGATGATCCGGCTGGGCCGCGTCTCCGCGCGGTTGCGATGGAGCATCGGCTTGGCGGCCACCCGGGCGTATGTCGCGACATAGCCCTGCGTGCCCTCGCGCACGGGGCCGACCGAGTTCGGCAGGTCTGGGTCGAGCCACAGACCGAGCGCGGAGGCCGCATCGGCCCACTGGCCGCGCAGGTGGTCGGTCGGCACCACGACGACCACGCGATGCACGAGGCGCTGCGCGAGCAGCCGTCCGGCCAGCGTGAGGGCGAAGGTGGTCTTGCCCGAGCCAGGTGTCGCCGTCACGAGGAAGTCGCGGGCATCGGCATCGGCGTAGCGGCGCAGCGCGCGCACCTGCCACTGCCGCAGGTACGGCGAGCCGGTGGCCTGGGCGAGTGCGGTCATGGGAGGACGACCCTGACACAGGCGCGTGGCGCGCCGCCGAAACGGCACGCCGACGCCTCACAAGCTCCCGCGTGGCTCCACCATGTGGCGCATGGGACTGTCGATACTTGTGAGGCATGGGGAGGCATGCGGCCGACGGCCGAGCGGCGTCGTCGTCCGCGCGGCCACCCCGCCCCGGCCGCCCCCGCCACGCGGCTCGGGCATGGCGGATGCCACGCCGACGCGACCTCGCTGCGCTCGGCGCCATGAGCCTGCTCACGGGCCTCGTCGTGGGATGGCACCCTCCCTTCCTCCTCGGCGGCACCTCACCCGCCGCGGCTAGCACGCCGAGTGGATCCCCCTCCGCCGAAGCGCCCGCCGAGCCCACCCAGGGCACGCCCACGGACGAGACGATTTCGGCGGACACGATTTCGGCGGACACGACTCCGGCAGACGCCACCGCACAGGACTTCGACATGGCCGAGGTGGTCGCCGCCGTCGTCGGCACCGAGTCGGCCGTCTTCATCCCCGAGGACGAGCGGCGCACCATCACCATCGCCGGGGTCGGCGACATCCTGGTGCACAAGGAGATCATCGGCCAGGCGCTGGAGGACGGTGGCGGCTCCGTCGACTTCCGCGCGCAGCTTGAGGGCATCCGTCCGCTCGTCGAGTCGGCAGACCTGGCGATCTGCCACATGGAGTATCCGCTCGGCAGCACCGAGGGTCCGTGGACGGCATGGCCCGACCTGCCCAACTCACCGCCGCAGGTCGCCCAGGCGGTGGCCGACATCGGATTCGACGCCTGCTCCACCGCGAGCAACCACACCCTGGACCAGGGCTTCGACGGCGTGGTGAGCACGATCGCGGGGCTGGAGGACGCCGGGCTTGCCCATGCGGGGTCAGCCGCCAGCGAGGCCGACGCCGAGCGCATCACGATCATCGACGTCCAG
>VGYP01000507.1 GCA_016872955.1 Planctomycetota bacterium | reverse complement strand
CGCTGTCGGAAGGGAGAAGGATCGAGATCACTGTACAGGCCGTCGAGCGAGGTGACGCGGACATCGATCGTGAAGGGTTTCGATTCCACGCGGTGGCCGCCGGCAACGAGGGTGTGGCCGCCGAGGGCAGCGCCTGCCGGCGGCCGGGGGTGAGCCCCGACTCCATTGTGCCACCCCTGTGTCGGTCGCGTCGGCCGGGGTACGATTCTTCACTCCGTTCCGTCCCCGGTCCGCTCCGGCCGTTCGATGTTCCAACCTGTCCGCGGCAAGCCCGACTTTCCCACGCTCGAGGCCGAGATCGCCGCCTTCTGGCGAGCACGCGACATCTACGGCCGGTCGCTGGCCGCCCGTCGTGATGGGCCGAGGTTCGTCTTCTACGAAGGCCCGCCCACGGCCAACGGCATGCCCCATCCCGGGCATTGCCTGACGCGGACGATCAAGGATCTCTACCCGCGGTATCGCACGATGCGAGGCGAGTACTGCGAGCGCAAGGCGGGCTGGGACACCCACGGCCTGCCGGTCGAGGTGGAGGTCTGCAAGGAACTCGGCATCCACTCCAAGGCGGAGATCGAGGCCTACGGCGTCGAGCCTTTCATCCACAAGTGCCAGGAGAGCGTCTGGCGTTACACCAAGGAGTGGGAGACGCTCACCGAGCGGATCGGCTTCTGGATCGATCTCTCGCAGGCGTACGTGACCTACCACGAGTCCTACGTGGAGAGTGTCTGGTGGGCCTTGGCGACCTTGTTCGACCGGGGCCTCCTCTACAAGGGGCACAAGATCGTCTGGTGGTGGGCCCAGGGCGGCACGGCCCTCTCCAGCGGCGAGGTGGGGCAGGGCTACCGCGAGGTAGCCGACCCGAGCGTCTACGTCGCCTTTCCGTTGCTCGACGACCGCGGCCGGCCGACCCGCCGAAGCCTGGTGGCCTGGACGACGACGCCTTGGACCTTGCCGTCGAACCAGTTCGCGGCGGTGAAGGCCGATCTCACCTACGTGGTGCTGCGGCAGTCGTCCGCGGCCGAGGCTCCCGAATACGTGGTGGCCGAGCCGCTGGCCGGCCCGCTCGGCGAGAAGCTCAAGACGTCGTTCGACATCGTCGCGCGGCTCTCCGGCGCGGATGTCGTGGGCCGCTCGTACCTGCCCCCCTTCGACATCTTTCGGCCGGCAGGGCCGCCGCGACCGGAGCCGCTTGCGGCCGGCGGCGAGCAGCCTGCCGCCTGGCGGGTGGTGGCCGCCGATTTCGTGACCACCGGCTCGGGCACCGGCGTCGTGCACATCGCGCCGGCCTTCGGTGAGGTGGACTACGGGGTGCTCGTGGCCGAACAGGCCCGCTTCGCACCGGGTGCGGGGCCGGTCCTGCTCAATGCCGTGGCCCCCGACGGCACGTTCACCGACGCGTTCCCTCCGGGCAGCGGCCGGTTTGTGAAGGACTGTGACCGCGACATCACCCGCGACCTGCGGGCCCGCGGCCTGCTCGTCCACCAGGAGCAGTACGTCCACGACTATCCATTCTGCTGGCGGGCCGAGAACGACCCGCTGATCCAGTACCCCCGCGAGAGCTGGTTCATCCGCACCAGTCACTTTCGGGAGCAGATGCTGACCAACAACGGCCGCATCGACTGGCTGCCGGAGCACATCAAGGAGGGGCGGTTCGGCAACTTTCTGGAGACCAACGTCGACTGGGCGCTGTCCCGCGAGAGGTACTGGGGGACGCCGCTGCCGATCTGGGTCTGTGAGGAGACGGGCCGCGCGGAGGCCGTGGCCTCGTACGACGCGCTGCTGGCCAAGCCCGGCATCCGGGGCACCGAGGTGTTCACGGATGCGCAGCGGGCTGACCCGCGGATTTCCACCGACCTGCGTGTCCACAAACCCTACATCGACGCGGTCACCTACGACTCCGCCTTCGCGGCCGGCAGGCGGATGCGGCGGGTACCGGAGGTCATCGACTGCTGGTTCGATTCCGGCTGTATGCCCTTCGCCCAGTGGGGTTGGCCGCACGAGGGGCACGCCGATTTCGCCGCACAGTTCCCGGCCGACTTCATCTCCGAGGCGATCGACCA
>VGYP01000506.1 GCA_016872955.1 Planctomycetota bacterium | reverse complement strand
CGCACGCAGTAGGGATTCAAGGTAAGCCAGCCCCCAGCGCCCGAACCGGCGCTGCAGGCGCGAAAAACGAACGGGGGTTGAAACGCTCATCGCCTGACAGTCTTCCAGCTTGGCAGCGGGGTCGTCCGACTCATGGGCGGGGAAATGAGGTCTCGCCCTCCCGTGATGCGCCGCGACCAAGTGAAGGACAAGTTCACGATCCTCGTCAGGGAGCGCGAGGAACTCGTCGTCTTTCGTCAAATCCAGAAGGGAACCGAACTCGTGCCGGTAGCCGTCACCGGTTTGTGGCGAGCGAAGCCGAGGCGACGCCTTCGCAAGAAGGATTGCGCGGCTGGAATTACCGATCCCCCGCTGCCACTCGCGGCGCGACTTTCCCGAGTCGTGGTACCGAGCAGCAAGGGCGAACAATTTCCGCAGGTCGTCGCGAAGTTGAACCTTCGCGGTGATTGAATCGGTGAGGCGCTCCACGTCGGTGCGATGAACCTCCAGCAGAACGGACGACCTCGACTGGTGTGTATTGGCGTCGGGCAGCCCGTCGGCTGACTCGAGCCAGCACCAGTAGCGCCCTTGGCCAGCGGGGGGCAGCTCACCCTCTCCCGACCCTTCTTCGGAATCAGTCTCAACCAGCAGGTCGAGCGGCGGTCGGATGAGTCGGTAGCCATCCGGGACGCGGATTGCTCCCCCCTTTCCATCAACCCGCATCCGCAGGCGCTGCTGGGAGGAGTTTCTGTTGGGCAAGGTATCGGCAACATCAGCCTTGGCTACCCCAGCCGGTGCCTTTCCGTCGAGGGATCCATCCGGAAGCAGGCCCCCAAGTGAGGGAGGGAGCAGGATCGTCTTATCTTGAATCCGGCTCTCGGAGTCCCGGTCCGAGAATTCCGCCAGTGGAACCACTGAGACGTTCCCGGTTTCGTCGAGCAGCCAGACCGAGGCCGTGGCCGCCTCAGGACGTGAGGCCAGCAGCATAAGCTGCTGGATGACACGGTAGGAGCTGTCCCGCAGAATCTCGTGCGAGCGAATTGGAAAATCCGCCAGTAACTCAACCGGATCGTACCACGACCGTAGCGGCGGCGTTATCCAATCCACCTCCGAGCGCCACACCACGCGTGTTTCCGGCGGCTCCCAAGCGGCGACTCCGTGCAGATAGGGCGCGACCGCCGGCCTGCCGGGCAGACGGCCTTGGATCGTAGTGAGTGCCCACGCATCAAACAGCACTTCCGTCGCAGGAAGCATCTCGGGCTGAGGACTGAAGGCCGCGATGCGGGAAGCTCGCTGCAGGGCATTCAAGGCCGCTGGGGAGGCCGTTCCCCGTGCCACGAGCAGCCGGAACAGATCGAGAGTCCTTTGACGGTACGGCGCCAAGGGGTCCTGCTCGTCGAAGGTCTCGGGGTGGACAATTTCGATCGTCGAGTCGGTGAGTTCGCCGAAGCGATTAACGCGGCCGATCCGCTGCGCCATGCTCTCGAAAGTTGAGAGGTCGCAGACGAGGTCGTCGGCCGAGAGGTTAACGCCGACTTCGCCTGCGCTGGTGGCCACTAGGTAGACCGTTCCGGCGGGAATCGGCACTCCCGATGGCGGAAGATTGGACGCGGGCAGAAAGCGCTGGAATACCGGATTCTCGACGAGGCGGTCGCGCTCGAAGCCCCGGAGAGGGCCGACGAGCTTAGCCGGCGGATTCTCCAGCTTATCCTTTTCCAAGGCGGCGATCACCCGGTGTACGACCTCCAGACTGCGGGCGAATATCAGGACGGCACGGCCGCTGCCCTTCTTGGCGAGTGCAAGCGCGGCCAGCTTCTCCGCGGTTTCCTTCTTCTCGTCCGTGACCGGGTGGAGACTGGGACGTTTCGGGGCGTTGAGCCGACGGTGCACGGTCGGATTCTCCTCGTCCGCCGGGGAAAGGGTGTGCGCGGCATTCGAGGGCGAGCGGGAGGTGGCGGATAGGGCGAGGACCCGAAACGGGCGGAACTCGCGGTCGGTGACTTGTTGCGCCGAAACAGTCTCGAGGAGGGTCTGAAAGGCGGGTTCGAGGTGCGCCTCGTCGTGCACCACCAGACTATCCTGTCCGA
>VGYP01000505.1 GCA_016872955.1 Planctomycetota bacterium | reverse complement strand
AGCGGCTCAACCGGGTCGCCACGACCGACAACCCGCAACTCGACTTCCTCCAGCGCACCGGCAACGACACCCTGTCCTTGTCGCGGAAGATCCAGGACGCGCTCAAGGACGGCAAGTCGGGTGCCGAGTACGCGCCGTTCAACTTCTCCCAGTCGCTGAAAGTGGTCGCCCAGATGATCGCGGCGGAGGTGCCGACGCGGGTGTACTACGTGTCGCTCGGCGGGTTCGACACGCACACCACCCAGACCGGTCGGCACGCCGGGTTGTTGCAGGAACTCAGTCAGGGCATCGGCAGCTTCGTGGCCGACTTGAAGGCGCTGGGGCACCTCGACCGGACGCTGGTGATGTCGTTCAGCGAGTTCGGCCGGCGGGTGAGCGAGAACGAGCAGCAGGGAACCGACCACGGCACCGCGGGGGTGATGTTCCTGGCCGGCGGGAAGGTGAAGGCGGGGGTCCACGGCTCCCGCCCGGACCTGTCCGACCTCGACGAGGGTGACCTCAAGTTCAAGACCGACTTCCGCTCAGTCTACTCGGCAGTGCTGAAGGACTGGTTCGCAGCCGACGCCAGCAAGGTTCTCGGAGCCGAGTTCAAGCACCTCCCGATCCTCGCCTGACACTATCACGGATCGCCCGGCTCTCATGAGAGCCGGGCGATCCGATCAACACCCAACACGAAGAGGATATCCATGCTTCTGCGATTGTTTCCAACGCTCGGGCTTCTCGCGGCGCTCGCCAGCGGCCCGGCCGCGGCGCGAGATGTCCCGGCTCTGCCCGCCCTCCCGCACGCGGTGTCGAGCCTCGGGGCGGTCGAGTGCGACGGCTACCTGTACGTGTACGGCGGGCACGCCGGCAAGACGCACACCTACTCCACGAAGGACGTGATCGGCACCTTCCACCGCCTCAAGCTCGACGGCGGTGCGAAGTGGGAGGAACTCCCGGGCGGGCCGATCCTCCAGGGGATGAATCTCGCCGCGCACGGCGGCAAGGTGTACCGCGTCGGCGGCATGCGACCCCGGAACGAGCCGGGCCAGCCGTCCGACAACGTCTCGGTCGTCGACGCCGCCCGCTACGACCCGAAGGTCGGCAAGTGGGAACCGCTCCCGCCGCTGCCGGCCGGCCGCTCGTCGCACGACCTCGTCGTGGTCGGGGACAAGCTCGTCGTGGTCGGCGGGTGGCAGAGCCGCGGGCGCGGGGCCGCCCCGGTGTGGCACGACACGGCCGCCGTTCTCGATCTGAGCGCGAAGGAGCCGGCGTGGCGGGACGTGCCGCAGCCGTTCCAGCGGCGCGCGCTGACCGCCGCGGTGGTCGGGACGAAGGTGTACGTCCTGTGCGGCCTGGACGCCAAGGCCGACGCCCACAACCGCGTGGACGTGTTCGACGCGGCGTCCGAGAAATGGACGACCGGGCCGGATGTGCCCGGCGGGCGGATCGGGTTCAGCCCAGCCGCGACCGTGATTGATGGACAACTTGTCGTCAACACGTCCGAGGGCAATCTGTTCCGACTGACCGCGGACGGCAAGGAGTGGGAGAAGGTCGGGACGAGTGGGACCAAGCGGATCGTTCACCGCCTGGTCCCACGCGGCAAGGGCGTGCTGCTGGTCGGCGGGGCGGTCCCGGCCCTCAAGGAGAACGCGACCGACTTGGAGTTCATCCCGCTCGCGCCCAATCGACAAAGTGGTGGTGGTCAATGACCCGGCTTGCGACCAAGCGCACACCACTTGCTCAAGTGGTGTTCTGTCAAGGGTGTTGTTGTGGGCGGACGGATCGCGGCCGACCGGCACTCCCGGTCGAGATGTTGAAGAGCGTCTGGAAGTCCGAGAAGCTCAACCAGACAGTCCAATTGACAATATCCGGCTGTCTCGGGCCTTGCGACCTGGCAAATGTCGCTTTGATCATCAGCCCGGACGGCAACGAGTGGATCGGCGGGATGGCCGGCGACGCCGTCTACGAGTCGCTTGTCGAATGGGCGCGAGAGTGTCACCGCGAGGGCCGATTGCTGCTGCTCCCGACCGAGTATAATGATCGACAGTTTGAACGATTCGGAAGCGAGGCAAAGGAAAAGGTATG
>VGYP01000504.1 GCA_016872955.1 Planctomycetota bacterium | reverse complement strand
CAGGGGGTTGTCGAGTTCCCGGGCCACCGAGAAAATCCGCAGGCCGAACAGGCCGAACAGGTAGGCCGCCAACTCGAAGTTGCCGTAGTGGCCCGAGAGCACCACCTTGGGCCGGTCGAGCCACAGCGTCCGCAGGATCCGCTCCATGCCGTGGATGCGGAGGTGGCGTCGCCAGGTCGTCTTGTGGATGACCCGGTTGGCGTGGGCGATTTCAACCACCATCAGCAGCAGGTGCTCCCACATGCCGCGGGCGACGTCCCGCCGCTCGCAGGCTGACAGCGCTGGAAAAGCCTGACGGAGGTTGTCACGCACGACCGTCCGCCGGATGCGAATCCAGTTGGCGAGCAGCTCGGACAGCGTCCGGGCCCAACGCTCGCAGGTCGACCGTGGCAAGGACTGAACGATGCAGATCGCCACCCGCACCACCGCATAGGCGGCCAGGTCGGTGACCTTCGTGGCGAGGGAGCGGCGGCGGGGCTTGGCCAAGGCGTCCGATCCATGACGGGGGCGGTGCCGCCTCCAGCGGCGGGGGGATTGTGGCTCGGGGGCCAGTCCCCGAACCAGATCGGTTTCGCGGGCGGTCCGTCTGCAGTCAGGGGCCGTGCGTCAGCCCCCTCCGGCCGTCGGCAGGGGGGGGGAGCCCAGCAGGATGGCCACGCTAACGAGGTTGAACAGGGCGTGCAACAGGATGCAGGGTACGATCGACCCGGTGCGGTGGGCGATGAAGCCCAGCACCAGGCCGAGGGGAAAGAGTGGCACGAAGGCTAGACCCTGCCCCTGGTGGGCCAGGGCGAAGGCCGCTGCCGACAGCAGGATCGCCGCCAGGCCGCCGTCCGCTGGGAGCACCTTCTCCAGCCAGCCCTGCAGCACACGGCGAAAGAGCAACTCCTCCACGACCGGTGCGGCGATGACGGCCGTCGCGAGCACGAGGGTCACGCCCCAGGCATCGCGATCCGCCATCAGGAAATCGGCCACGTCGTGCCGATAGGGCACGAGGCGGTTGACCGCCGCGGCGAGTGCCAGCAGCGGCGCTACCACCAGGGCGACTCCTGCCAGCGCCAGCCGCGTATCTGCGGCCAGGTGCCCCTCGACGAGGCCTAGATCGGTCGCCCTGGCCCCCCGGGCGACGAGCCACGCGATCGCGAACAGGCCCATGCCGGCCTGCAGCAACAGGCCGCCGGCCAGTTTCAGGTCAACCGGCGGCTTCGCGCCGAGGGCCGCACCAAGCGCTGTCGCCAGCGCCACTCCGCCCACCAGCAGGACGAGCAGGTCGTTCCCATGCCACGGCACCGGGGCATGGTTGCGGTGCGACACCAGCGGCTCGCCCCGACGAAACCGTCGCCAGGCAGCCGTCGACACCAGCAAGCAGGCAGCGACGGCGACGATCGCGGCGGAGGCGAGCCAGTCGGGGGACACGACAGTCGTCGGAGGGTCGGGTGGCATCGTGGAGAAGAGGACCCGCGCGGCGGCCGGCCCGCGCTAGCGAACGAGTGACCGCGCCTGCCAGAGGTATTCGAGCCCCGACCAGGCGGTGGCCACGATCGCCGCCCAGGCTGCCCACGAGGCGAAGGCGGTGAGCGGAATGCCGCCGATCGCGTAAGCGGGCCAGGCCCGGGCCGTGAGCACGAGCGCTACCGCCGCACACTGCAGCAGCATCTTGAGTTTGCCACTGCCGCCCGCGGAGAAGTCGGTGCCGGAACGTTCCATCTCGGCGCGGATGGCCGTCACGACCAGTTCGCGGGCGACGATTACCACGGCCATCCATGGGAACAGCGGTCCGGCATCCTCGGCGACGAGGATCACTGCGCCGCAGACGAGCACCTTGTCGACGAGCGGGTCGAAGATACGGCCGAGACGGCTGACCTGGCCGAAGCGGCGGGCGTACCAGCCGTCGACCCAGTCGGTGGCCGAGGCCATCAGGAAGACCGCAGTGGCGGCCAGGTCGGCCCGCTGCTTGATCAGCACGAAGACAGCGATCGAGAGGGCGAGCCGGGCCAGCGAGAGCAGGTTGGGCACCGTCCAGACCGCCGCCGAGGCTGGCTCGCCGCGCATCGGTCACTCCTCCGCGGGTACGC
>VGYP01000503.1 GCA_016872955.1 Planctomycetota bacterium | reverse complement strand
CTGGTGGCGAGCGTCGAGCGCGTCGCGGCCCGGCTCGGGATCCGCGACCCCTGTCCGGTGTATCTCGTCCGCGACAAGGAGATCAACGCCGCGGCGATGCCGCTGAGCCTGTTGCCCGGCGTGGGCAGGTTCGCCGCCATCCACCTCAATCGCGCCGTGCTCCATCTCCTCGACGAGGCGGAGTTGGAGTCGGTGATCGGCCACGAATTCGGCCACGTGTATCGCTACGCCGATCTGACCGGCCGCTATCTCCTCGTCCATGCCGCGTTCGCGGCCGCCCTCACGACGGTGCTGGGCGAATTCCTCGCCGGGTCCGAGCTGCGCTATGGTGCTCCGCTCATGGCCCTGATCCCGGCGCGGTGGTTGGCATTCTCGTCGACCGCGTCGCGAAGCCGCGAGGTGGAGTTTCTCTGCGACGACTGCGGCGCCATCGCCGCCGGCACTCGCCCCGCGATGAGGGCGAAGGTGAAGCTCGCGCTCGAGGCGGAGGTGCGGGGGGAGCTGATGGACCGCGTGCTCGAAGCGCTGCTCGAGGGCCACGACGTGCCGGTGGACAAGCTCCTCGCGGCCTACGATGCCGCGCTCCCGTTCGGCGCCGTCGCCCCCGACGAGGCCCGGAGCGCGATCCAGGGTGGGATCGACCGGCTCAGGCGCGGCCACGGGGAGCTGTCGCTGGCCGGGTTCTGGCAGTTCATGTTTGCCCGGGCGGATGTCGACGAGGATGCCGTGCGCGACCAGCTCGCCCGGGGCCAGGCGGTGCGCGACGTGGAGCTGGTGAGCGTGGGCCCGCGTGACGTGCTCCTCGGGCACGCATCGCTCGAGCGCTGCGTGGCGGCGATCGAGACGGAGTCGCCACCGGGTGCTCGTGCATGTCGCCGACGAGATCGACGACCGGATGCTGTCGCACCCCAATTGCTCCCGGCGGTTGCTGTTTCTCTGGCGGTCGCGCGGGGCGCGGGCGGCCGCCGAAGGCGACGCGGGCACGAGCGCGGCCCGGATCCCCGGCCCACGCTACTCCCGCGATGGCGACGGGATGACGCGGGACTCGGGGGAGCGACGGTGATCGGCCTACGGACCGGGTCGGAGCGTCACTCGAACGGGTTCTCCCCCTGCGATTCGAGATACTTCCAATCGGCAGCGCTGAGCTTGTCGAGCGGCACGGCGATCGTCTTGCCATCGGCGCGGCGAGATGGTGATCCGGTTGGTGGCGTGCGTCTTGCCCGCGAACGTCGCCCGCCCGAACGGGCCGGGGATCACGCGAATTACGGGCGCCAGATCCGCAATCGGCACTGACGGGCTGCGTGGACGAAGTCTTGGTCGGTGGACAGGAGGATCAGCTCATGTCGGATGCAAAGTTGGGCGAGCACGGCATCGATCGTTCCGATGTGAATGCCGCCACGGCGGCATGCCGTGCGCAGGGCGGCAGCATCGATATGGTCTTGGCGATCTGGCTGCACCAGCGGCAGCGATGAAAACCGGTCGATAATCTGCGCTCGCGCCTTGGGGCCGGAAAAGCCCTGCAGCAATTCGTGGAGAACGAGGCCTGTGGTCACGACGGTCTGCGAGCCTTTCAATGCCTGCTTCAGATACAGGACCTCCGGCTGCGCGGCGACCACGTTGCGCCGGAGTGCCAACGACCAGACGCTCGTATCGACCAACAGCATCATGAGCGGCGTGTGCGTTCAGCCTTGTAGTCGAAGGCGGAATCCCACTCGAGCTTGCCGAGCAACTCCGCCACGCGCCGCTGCTCCTGCCGGGCGATGAACTCGCGCAGGGCCTTCGTCACGGCCGCCTTCTTCGTGCGTTCACCGCTGACTTGGACCGCCCGCTCCAGGAGATCCGGATCGATGCCAAGATTCGTCGCCATGTGTGAGTCCTTGTGTAGCGATCCACACATCAGAGTTCATCCACCGCGGTGGTCGAAGGACCGGGTTTAGGGGTGCGGAAGATGGTGCAGAAAAGGCTTAAGGAACGAGCCGAAAAGGACAGCCAGGCATCATCCTTGCGTCTGTCGATCCGTCGGCACGGGGGACAGAGGCCGCGAAAGCTTTGTCACGGGCCGTCGCACGGCGCTATAGCAGCTGGCCGTCA
>VGYP01000502.1 GCA_016872955.1 Planctomycetota bacterium | reverse complement strand
CTTTTGGGTAGCCGGTTGCTCCAAGGATCGGTGTGTCAGGACACGGTTGTGGCCCGTCGCTGCCGCCGGCAGACATCGCGGAGTCGGAAGCTCTCGCCCTTCGCCTCGAGGATGTGGCAGCGGTGCGTGAGGCGGTCGAGGGCGGCTCCCGTGAGCCGCTCGCTGCCGAGGACCTCGGTCCACTGCTCGAAGGGCAGGTTCGTGGTCACGATCAGACTCTGCCGCTCGGAGGCCGTGCTCAGGACGTCGAAGAGCAGCTCGGCCCCCGCCTTGCCGGTCGGCACGTAGCCGAGTTCGTCGAGGATCAGGAGGTCGAGCTGTTTGAGCTGCTTGCGGAGCCGGAGGAGCTGCTTCTCTTCCCGGGCCTCGAGTAACAGCGTGATCAGCTCCGTCACCCGGGCCGTGGTCGCGGCCGACACGGCGTCGACGCAGGTTTTCCGCGTCGCGCCGCCGTTGCCGATGTCCTGGACGACGTAGTCCTTGACGACCGCGCCGCCATCGAAGACCGGGGCCGTCCAGGAGAGCGTCACCTGCCCCACGCTGCGCGTGCTCACCACGTTCGTGGCCGCGACCGGCGGGCGGTTGCGGATCACTGCGGCGGCCGACAGGCAGACGTCGGTCGGCGGGTCGTTGGCGAGGGTCAGGCAGACGTCGTTGCCGTCGCCCCCTCGGGCAACAGGTTGCCAGCGGGGTCGCGGAACAGGCCGCTGATCGGGACGGTGCCGAAATTGTCGATCAGCACGATCTCCTCGCCGCCACGGGGCGCCAAGGAGGCGTCGAGCGAGAGCAAGGCCCCGTCGATGCTGGCGCCCCCCGTCACGACCTGGTCGTGCTCCATCCCGGCCGCAGGGCCGGCCACTTGGACGGCCAGACGACTGCCGGTGGCCTGCACAAGTTGCCCCACCGTGAGCCGCCCGTAGGGCAGGCTTGCCGCCGCATCGCCCGCAGGCGCCAACACGCCCGCCACGTTCACACTGCCTGCCACGGTGCGATCGCGCGCGCTCCGAAGCCGGCCAGCAGGCGCCGTGATTCAAGCGTTTCGACGGTCATTCGCCGGGGCGATCGCCGGCGATCGACCGGCGGCGTCGCTGGCCGCCGTCGTCCCGTAGATGATGCATCCATACCGTACGACTCCCCGGCACCTCGAAACCCAGCAGACTACCGCCGGCCCCGTGACCGCAAGAAATCGCGATCGAGGCTCCGGCTTCCTTGTCCGTCTGCGGCGTCTGTCGACCAGATCGCCTACCATGGGGGCTCGCGCACGCTGGACACCGCATGGCCGAGACCTTTTTCAAGGCGACCAACACCCTGGCCCTCGTCGCCTGGATCGCGCTGGTCGTGCTCCCGCACCGACGGTCGGTGTCCGCCACACTCTGCGGCATCGTCGTGCCCACGCTGCTCGCGTCGGCCTACGTCGGCGTGATCGGCTGGCAGCTCACCAGCGACGGGCCGCCCCCCGCGGACGTGATGACGATCGCGGGCCTGCAGACGCTTTTTCGCGACGACTGGGTGTTCGCCGCCGCCTGGACTCACTACCTCGCCTTCGACCTGGCGGTGGGAGCCTGGATCGCCCGCGACAGTGTCCGGCTTGGCATACCCTGGCCGGTGCGAAGCCTGGTGCTGGTGCTCACGTTCCTGGCCGGGCCGGCCGGATTCCTCGTGCACGTCGTGGCGAGGACCACCCGGCAACGTGAGATTGCCGTCAGTCCACGCGACTGAGTCGCTGCGGCCGGCCGACGCGGAAACGCGCATCGACGCCGCTGCCCGCCGCGTGCATGATGATGCCTCCGACACGCGGCACGTGACGCCCCTTGGATAGCGCCTCGCGATGAGCCTGCTCGCCGTTCTCCTGCCGGCCATGGTGCTGCTCACGGCGGCCTATTTTATCTACGGCGGCCTGCTGTCCCGCCTGCTCGCCCTCGACCCGCGGGCCGAGACGCCCGCGGTGACGCTGCGCGACGACGTCGACTACGAGCCGATCCCTCCGCAACTACTGCTGGGCCAGCACTTTTCGGCGATCGCCGCCGCCGGACCGATCGTGGGACCAATCCTGGCTGGGGCGTCGTTCGGCTGGGTGCCGGCGCTGGCCTGG
>VGYP01000501.1 GCA_016872955.1 Planctomycetota bacterium | reverse complement strand
GCGGCGAAAGGTCTCCTCGTCGAGAAATACGCCCGCCCGCACGAGCTCAAACATCAACGATTCGGCCGGCCACCCGCAGGCCGCCAGCACCTGGTCGAACTCGTCAGCCGGACAGCTTCCCTTCAGGTCCACGAGCAGCACGCGGCCACCCCGCTCGAACAGGTTGCCGTCCAACTGCCAACGATGGTCCTCCGCGGGGCTGGTCCAGACGAAGGAGCCGTCCGGTTCGGCGTAGAGCCGCGACAGTCCGCCGAGCCGCTCCAGTGCCTCGTCGAAGCCGACCGAGAGCGGCTGCCCGAGCGACTCCCGAGGAAAGGTCAGCGTGGGCCATACCCCGCGGCCGTCCTGGAAATCCCCGCCCGCCACAGCCTGGGCAGGCCGCGGATGCAGCGTGGCCTCGAAGGCGTAGACCGCGGCGGACTCAGGCTGGCCGCTGGTCACGTGTTCTCCACGCTCTCCCGCACCCAGGCCGCGTAGCTCGCCGTCGCCGCCAGGGCGTGAATCGTCACCTGCGGCGTTTCATACTCGTGACCCGCACGGATGCCCGCGACGCACGCATCACGGCGGGTCGCCGTCGTCTTGCAGGTGCATCGCCACTCCTCGGCAGTCTCGACCCGCTGCTGCCAGCGGTAGGTACTCGTCAGCGGCCCGTCGACCTGCACGCAGGCCGCCAGCCGCGCGGTCACGAGTCGGCGGGCGCAGTCGACCGCGGCCGCCCGCGTGCCGAACGTGGTGCGGATCTCGACGAGCCCCGACTCGAGGCCCCCGGAATCGGAGGAGGTCGCCATCGCCCAGATCGCCCTGATCGCCCGGAACGTCCGCATCATGCCGCATCGACGAAGCCGCCGCCAGGGTCCGCGGCGCCGACCACGATGACGGCCGGACCCGGCGGCCCGGCATCGAGATACTCGCGCCAGGCATCCCCCACGGGCGAATGGCAGTCTGCGACCGGCCCGTCCGGCCCGGCCAGATGACCGACGATGGCCCCGGCGGCAGGCACCACGCAGCGGTCGTCGAGTGCTGCCACGCTGGCGGGCGGGCGGCCGAGCGGATCGAGTCGATCGAACCAGTCGGCGAGGTCGTCGAGCGGCTCGAACTCCGCGTCGCAGGCGGGCGGTTCGCGACGGGCGGTGACATGCCACTGGGCCACATGCCGCCGCCATAGCGACACCAGCCGCGTCCGGACGGAAGGGCTGGTGGCCGACCTTAGCAGGAGTGATTCGACCCGCTCGGGCAGCGTCGAGGGACGTGCCTGGCAGAGCCGCCCGACCGTCGGCCGCACGAGTGCCCAGAGGCCAGGGGCCGCGCGGGCCGCGACGGCGAACAGCACGATCAGGTCGACCGTGAGGCTCTCCCCGAGCGTCGGTCGCCCGACGCCCCGCCGACCGTCGCCGCGCGCGAGCGGATCCAGGTCGCACCCGTGCCGTACGCCACGGACGCCGTCGCTCCACGACTCCCCCACGAGGATGCCGAGGCGATCGGCGACGGTCGCCAACTCCGGGAGCCACCAGTCACGATCACCCGCCAAGACCACCGGCCGCACGGGGATCATTGCCCGGCCGACGGAGGCCGGCCGGCCCCGGGCGTCCGCTGCCGGAACCGGAATGCCAGAGTGGCTCCACCGCCGCAAGGTGCGAAGCACCGACCGGGCCCCAAGGACCGACGCGACGGCGACCTCGAGGCGGGCCCTGCCGGCCCGGCGGTGCGTGTGCCAGGGGCGATCGCGACCGGCCCAGATATCGGAGCAGAGCCAGTCGAAGGTATCGCCGGCGAACACGACCGTGGCCCCCGCCAGCGGCCGATAGCGACCGTCGTGACCCCACCCGCCCCGGGCCACGGCGCGGCGGATGGCTTCGATCCGAACCAACCCGCGGCCCGCCCGCGCAGGCGTCAGCGAGCCGTCGGACAAAGCCCAGTTGGACGTGATGACGAGCATGGCCGTCGACCCCCACACACCCCTCGGCCCCTGTCGGAGGCCGGATGATCCCCGATGTCTTCGGGCTTTCCGTCCGTGCCGCTTGCGAGCGACCCGTTGGACGCCGGTCGCGACGAGCGAGGCTGCCGAAACTGCCGGTCGTGAGGCCGATAAGCCACCGGT
>VGYP01000500.1 GCA_016872955.1 Planctomycetota bacterium | reverse complement strand
CGGTCGAAGGGCAGGTGCCCGTCGTGGACGCGGCGGAGCGTCTCGACGGTCGTCTGCAGGGAATAGGCGCAGCCCAGCACGGCCCGCCGGAACCGCTTGCGGGTGACCTCGATCCGCTTGGCCAGCGAGATCTCCTCGCGCCGCGTGAGCAGCGGAATCTCCGCCATCTGCGCCAGATACATGCGGATCGGGTCGTTGGCGGCGTTCGACGGCGGCGTGGTGATCGCCTCGTCTCGCTTGGGCCTCGCCGGCGACTCCGCCGCCGCGGCCGACACCGGTTCCGGCGGCGCATCGACCAGTTCGATCCCCTTCTCCTCGAGCGCTACCAGCAGGGCGTCGATCTTCTCGGGATCGACCGCCTCGTCCGGCAGGTATTCGTTGACCTGGTCGAAGGTCAGGTAGCCGAGCGACGTGCCCAACGCGACGAGCCTGGCCAGGTCGGCGTCGGCGACCGCCCCATGGGCGGGCGGGGCGGGCTGCCCGGCGACGGGCGTGACGGGGACCTTCTCGAACGCATCGCGGACACTGGTCATCGTTGGTTCTCCTTTACCTTACCATCGTCACTCGCACGCCGCCCCCCGGCCCGCCGAACGAACGCCCGACGTGCCGACTGCAACGACGAGGCCGGCACCCTCACCCCTCCTTGGGTTCGGCAATGCCTTGGGCGACCCGCCGCTGCGCGACGAGCCGTTCCAACAGTTCTGCTTCCGACCCGGTCTCGCACCGGGCTGTCTTGATGGCACGGGCACTCGCGCGGGCCACGCGGCCGGCAGACCGGCGGCGGAGCGCGTCGGCGAGATGGTCGAGCCTTTCTTGGGACTCGACGCGGCGGCCGGCAGCTTCCTCGTCGATCGCGACCAGCAGGCTCTGGAGCGTGGGGTCGGTGAGCTCCAGCAACAGGCCGGCCAACCCGACGGTGCGTCCCGAGGCATCGAGCCGACGGGCGGCCTCGACCACGATCCGCCCTTCGTCGCTGTCGAGGTCAGTCGGCTCCACGTCACGCACCACGAGCCCCGCGCCGTCGGGCACGCCCACTAACACCTCCAGCACCTCGCGATCGAGCGCCGAGAGCTTCGGCAAGGGGCGAGCCACGTCGACCAGCGCGGCATCGCGGGCCGACGCACGACGACCGCCCCGCAAATTCTTGAGCCGCGACTGCAACGCGTCACGCGACAGACCGAAGCGACGCGACAGCCGGCCGAGCACCCGATCTTCGCGGAGCTGCTGTTCGGCCGTCTCGAGCGAGGAGCGGCCGGACGCCGTCGCCAGCGCTCCCAGCACGCTTTCCACCGCGGCCAGGGCCGCGTCGTCGCCGGCATCCGGCCGCAGTGCCGCGAGCGCCTCGTCCATCCGGTAGTCGAGCGGATCGACCGCCTCCGTGACCAGCCGTTCGAAGGCCTCGCGGCCCTCGGCAAGCAAGAAGTCGCAGGGATCGACGCCCGAGGGCAGGCGGACGATCCGCAGGTCGATCGGCTCCGCCAGGAGCAGGCCGAGGATCTCGTTGGCCCGCCGCCGGCCGGCATCGTCGCCATCGAGCACGAGCACCACGCGGTCCGCGTAGCGCCGCAGCAACTTGGCGTGCTTCTCGCCGAGCGCTGTGCCGAGCACCGCCACCACGTCGCCGCACCCGACCTGACGGGCCGCCAGGCAGTCGGTGTAGCCCTCGACGACCACGGCCCGCCCCGAGGCCGCCATCGCCTCGCGGGCCGTGTCGAGACCGTAGAGGGTGCCGCTCTTGGAAAACAGCGTCGTCTCCGGCGAGTTGACGTATTTCGCGGCCTCGACGCGGGCTCCCGGCAGGACCCGGCCGCCGAAGGCGATGCAGCGGCCGAGTGGATCGCGGATCGGAAACATCACCCGGCCCCGAAACCGATCGTAGTGGCCGGGCCGGTCGTCCCGTTTCACAGCCAGGCCGGCTCGCTCCAGGAGGTCACTGGGAATGCCGGCCGTCGCCGCCTGCCGCAGGAGCCAATCCCACGACTCCGGGGCGAAGCCGACGCCGAATCGCGCGAGCGTCTCGGGCACGAGCCCGCGATCGGCGAGGTAACCGCGGGCGGCCGCGGCTTCCGGTTCCGACGCCAGGCAGTCGCGAAAGCGGGCCGCGGCCCAA
>VGYP01000499.1 GCA_016872955.1 Planctomycetota bacterium | reverse complement strand
CTCCGGTCAGGCCCGCCGAGCCGGGCCTTCCCTCCGCCAGGGATGGACAACCAGCGTCAGTCGTATCAACCTCAACCCATCACCCAGACCGAACTTAGGGGTGGCTCGAAAATCCGTACCCCGTCACGTCGTCGAGCGCATACGCGCCGCCGCTCCACGCGCCCGATCGGCTGGCGTCACACTGGCAATCGAAAACACGCTCCCTGCCACCGAAAACCTCCGCATCCTCGAACGCATCGGGCACGATTCCGTCAAGATCTACTACGACGTCTTCAACACGGGTGTCGTGAAAGGCTACGATGTGCCCAAGGAACTGCGCCTGCTGAAAGACCTTGTCGCACAGGTGCATTTCAAGAATGGCGGGGCCTATATGGACGAGCGAAAGGGCTATTTCGAGCCAATCGTCGCTGCGCTCAACGACATCAACTACGCAGGTTGGATCGTTCTCGAAACCTCGAATCCATCGAAGAACCCCGTCGCCGACACGCGCCGCAATGTGGAATTCGTGCGCCGGCTGTATTCACATTGAACACATCTCGAGGCCGTGACGATTCAGCAGCGGTGGAGCGCCTTGACCTCCCGTCTCCGCCCCGTTCCCGCCCGCCGTGAGACTCCAGTGTCAGGGTTTGAGACCTGCGGCAGTAGGCACGCGCCGAATCTTCCGTTAGGCTCGGTAATCAAGGCAGCCTCCCGGGTGGCCGCACCCCGTGGGCTCGGCCTCTCTGCCCCTGCGACTATTCGCCATCCGCCTCCCTTCCGTCGCGCCCGCCCGGGCGCATCACTCCAACCCGAAAACCACCGATAACCAAATTCACCATGGGCAAGATCCACATTGGACTGAACGCAGAATTCTCCCGCAGCTCGGACAAGCCGTTCGAGTGGGCGGTCAAAGCGGCGGCGGAAATGGGCTACAAATACTACGAGCCGATGGTCCACTTCGGCCGCGAGCTGATGAGCGAGGCCGGCTACTTCCACACGGTGTCGATGTTCGACGATCCGTGGCGGATCAAGGATGCCTGCGACGCCGCCGGCCTGACCATCTCCGGCCTGCAGTCCCACGGGCCGCTGGGCCGGCCCGAGGTGCACGGCGAATACATCAAGCTGGCCATTCGCGTGGCAGCCGAGATCGGCGTGCCGGTGATCAACACCGACGAAGGCATCAAGGCCAAATGGACAACCGAGGAGGAGGACTTCGTCCTCATCAAATACACGCTGCAGGAGGCAGCCTTCGTCGCCGAGCGCCGCGGCGTGAAGATCGGCATCGAACCGCATGCCCAATACTCGCGCCACCCGGACGGCCTCGACCGCATCTACAATCTCGTGAAGTCGCCCGCCATCGGAATCAACTTCGACACCGGCAACGCCTACCTCTGCGGGCACGACGTGTACGCCTGGCTCGAGCGCGTGGCCTCACGCCTCGTGCACCTGCATGCCAAGGACATCTCGGCAGCCCATGCCAGCGCGGAGCGCGGCAAAGTGACTGGTACGCCGGTCGGCTGCGCCTGCGGCGAAGGCGAACTCGACTGGGCGCGGATCATCAAGATCGTGAAGGAAAAGTGTCCACGCGACATCGTCTTCTCGGTGGAGTGTGGCACGCCGGTGCAGGCGGCGAAGAGCCTCGAGCACCTGGCCCGACTGGTGTAGGTGTTCGGTCAAGTGGTTGGTCGTTGTATGCGCACGCCCTCATCCACCTGGAAAATCATCCGGCACACGCTCGCCTGGCTCATGGGGGCGTGTGCCTGGGTGCCTATCCTCCCCGCCGCGGCGCCCAAGCAGAAAAGCCCACCGCTGCAGCCGATCCTCCGGGATCGCAGCGAAGTCGCCGCCGTGTTGGCCCGGGCGCCGCGCCCGACCCCGGCCGAGATGGCCAGGCCGCTAACGATCGTGCTGGTCGCCGATCAGAAGGATCACCTCGCCGACATCCGCGCCCACCACTACCCGCTGTGGCAGGAGCGCTGGGCCCGACTCCTGGGCGGCTCGGCGGCCTGGGGAAGAGGGCCGGTAAACCTGTGTCCGGAAAACGAAGCGCCGGCAGTCGATGCCCCTGGCGCACCCGGCGTGCGCGTGCTCAAGGCGCAGCAGTGGCCGGCCCCGGAACAGTTCGCCGCGGCC
>VGYP01000498.1 GCA_016872955.1 Planctomycetota bacterium | reverse complement strand
CACACCACAAAGGGCCAGTCCGGCCAGCACCAGAGCCGGCGGCTCCGGGGCGGCCACCGCCCTGAGCAGATCGATGTTTTCGTCGCCCTTGTTGAGGACCACGGCCTGCCGCGGTGCTCCGCCGATCACCAACTTCACGGCCGAGTTTTCGTCGATGTCAGCCCAGGCCAGCGAGGCGGTCGGCCCAGTTGCGAACGTCCGCCAGCTCGTCCCTCGAAGCAGGGCCGAGGTTTCGCCCGCGACGCCGTCCTGCGAAGCAACCAGGAGGCCAGCGATCCCAACCATCGTCAGCGCAAGTCGCTTCAACACGAACGTTCTCCTCGCATCCAGACCGCAGAAGGGTTAGCCACATCGGCTGTCCCGTCGGAATCGGAGCTTGCAAGCGGCATGCCGGCATCGGAACACCAGCCTGATTTTCCGAAGAAGAAACGGAAACCCCTGTGATTTATGGAGTTACGTTCGTTGGGGCGTTTTTTTGGCTTCACAAACCCTGTGAAAGGCCCCGGCGAAACTGGGGCGAATCGCACCATACCCCTCGTTCGTGGTGGAGTGATTCGCCCCAGCGCGGCATTCCGGGCCGGGGCGAATCGCTCCACCCGACGCGGCCTGTGCCAAGAGCCGGCCGTCTCCGGCGGGCCGTTTCCGACCCGCGGACTCACGCGTGTTAGCCTCCCTGGCGATGGACGAGGCAAACCGCTCCCTGTGGACCCTCTGGCTCCAGCTCTGGCCCCATGTGCTCGGCTGGGGCGTGGTCGCCCTGTCGACGTTCGCCTCCGCCCACGCGATCCTTGTCAAGCGGGACACCCGCTCCACGATCGGCTGGGTGGGGTTGATCTGGCTTTCGCCGGTGTTCGGGGCGGCGGCCTATGTCCTCCTCGGGGTCAACCGGATCCGCTCCCGGGCCAGCCAGCTGCGGGCCGGAATCACCCGCACCACCCTCGAAACGCGGGCCGCGATTCCGAACGCCGAGCGGGTGCGGGCGGCGATCGGGCCCGACCACGCCCCGCTGCGGTCGTTGGCCACGCTCGTGGGTCGGGTGACGGGGCGTCCGCTCGTCGACGGCAACGCCGTCGAACCGCTTGCCGGAGGCGATGAGGCCTATCCGCAGATGCTGGCGGCGATCGCCGCGGCCCGCCGCAGCGTAGCGCTGGCATCCTACATCTTCGACAATGACGACACCGGCCGTCAGTTCGTCGACGCGCTCGCGCGGGCGGCACGGCGTGGCGTCGAGGTGCGGGTGCTGGTCGATGGCATCGGCAGCACCTACTCCTTGCCGTCGATCACCCGGCCGCTCGCAGCCCGCGGCGTGCGGGTGGAACGCTTCCTACCCACGAGCGTGCCGATCTATTTCCCCTACGCGAATCTCCGAAATCACCGCAAGATCATGGTCGTGGATGGGGCGGTCGGCTTCACGGGCGGCCTCAACATCCGCAACGGCTGCTGGCTGGCCCACAAGCCGCGGCATCCGGTCCGCGACCTACACGTGCGTGTCCGCGGGCCCGTGGTGGCCCATCTGCTTGAGGTGTTCACCGAGGACTGGGCCTTCGCCGCCGATGAGACGCTCGCCGGCCCGGCCTGGCAGCCCGAACTGGCGGCGGCCGGCGGCACGATCGCCCGCGGCATCCGCTTCGGGCCGGACGACCCTGACATCGGCCGGATCAAGCTCGTCCTCGTCGGGGCCCTGACGGCGGCCCAGCGATCGATCCGCATCATGACGCCCTACTTCCTGCCCGACGACGCCGTCTGCCAAGCGCTCGATGTGGCCGCCATGCGGGGAGTCCAGGTGGATATCGTGCTGCCCGAGCACAACAACCTTGCCCTCGTCGGCTGGGCGTCGACCGCGTTGCTGTGGCAGGTGCTGGGCCGAGGCTGCAATGTCTGGCTGTCGCCGCCGCCGTTCGAGCACACGAAGTTGATGGTGGTCGACGAGTCGTGGGTCATGTTTGGCAGTGGAAACTGGGACGACCGCTCGACACGGCTGAACTTCGAGTTCAACGTCGAGGTCTACGACCGTGACCTGGCCGCCCGGCTCGACCGTCGGATCGCGGCCGTGATCGCCCGCAGCCGCCGGAAGACGTTGGCCGAACTCGACGCCCGCAGCCTACCGGTGCGGCTCCG
>VGYP01000497.1 GCA_016872955.1 Planctomycetota bacterium | reverse complement strand
ACCAGCGACAGCAGATCGCTCGGGGGCAGGCCACCCGGATCGATCGCGTCGAGGGCGGCGAGCACGGCCGGCTGGTCGTCAGGCTCACCCTGACGGGCCACGGCGATCGCCGCCTCGATCCGGGCCCGTGGCGGGCCGGCGAGGGCCGCCTCCCGCCAGCACTCGAGCGGCTGATGCTCCAAGGCCACCCGCGCCGCGTAGCGGATGAAACGGTCCTGGTCGGCGAGCGCCGGCAACGCCAGGGCCACGGCGGCGGCGGGATCGTCGACCTGCCGATGGCAGGCCTCAAGGTCATGCCGCCGCTTCCGCTGGTCGGCCTGGCGTGCATCACGACCATCGACCAGCGTGGTCGGCTCAGACCCGGCGTAGGTGACGCGGTAGAGCTCGCTCTGGCCGCCTCTGCCGCCGACGGTGAAATACATCGCGCCGTCGCGGCCAATCACCACGTCAGTCAGGGGCAGCGGCGTACGGGCGACGAACTCCTCCTTGCGGCCCTTGTAGGTTGATCCGTCGGGCTCGAGGTGGATGGCGTACATCGTGCCGAACGTCCAGTCGCAGATGAACAGGGCCCGCTGATAGGCCTCCGGAAACTTCGCGCCGTAGCCGAAGCAGACCCCAACCGGGGAGCCCGGCCCGACGTCGACGAGCGCCGGCAGGCTGTCGTCATAGGACGCGGGCCACTTCGCCGCCCCGCTCCGCCAGCCCAGCTCGCTGCCACTGGTGGCGTGATTGACGCGGGTGGGGCGATACCAGGGCGTGCCGAAGTCCCACTCCATGTCGGCGTCGTAGGCGAACAGTTCACCATCGGCGTTGAAGGCGAAGTCGTAGGGGTTGCGGTAGCCACCGCTCCACACCTCCCACTGCGTGCCGTCGCGGTCGGTGCTGACCACGTAGCCGCCTGGGGCCAGGATGCCGGCGGCGTGGCCGTTGGCGTCCCAGAGCCGGGGAATGATCACGTCCTCGTCCCAGTTGGCCGGCAGGCGGCTCGCCCCGTCGCTGCCGAGCTCCACCCGAAGCTGAGTGTCTCGGATGCCCCCCCTAGTCTGTGGCGGGGTGAGATTCCTGACCGCGAAGGGCACCTTCGTGTGGTTGCCGCAGATTACAAACAGTCGCGTACCGTCGGGCGACAGGATCACGTTGTGCGGCCCATGCTCGCCCCCCCCGTCGAAGACGCGAAGCTTCTCGACCTTTTCAGGCAGGTCGTCACCGTCACCGTCGGTGACGCGGTACAGCCCGCTGCCAGTGCCGCCGTTGCAGACGACGTACAGCGAGTCGAACGCCCACAACAGCCCCTGGGCTCCAGTGATCGGGGCGGGAAAACGCTCCACGATCGTCTCCCCTTCAGCGCCCACCGGTGCCGGCGTGATCCGGACGAGTCCTTTGTCTCCCTGGTCGCCGGCGATCAATCGCCCCTTGCCGTCGACCGCCAGTGAGACCCACGAGCCGAGTTCGTTGCGAGGTACGACGAACAGCCGTTCCACCGCGAAGCCGGGCGGGACCGAGAAGGGCTGGCCCCCTCCGGGCGGACCGCCGTCGGCGAGCACACGCCCCCATGGTGCGGCCCCTGCGGCGGCCACCACGCGGGCCGTGACCGCAGCCTCCCCGCTGCCGACGGCCGTCGCCACCCAGGAGGCGTCGCTCTCCACCACGCGGCGGCTGCCATCCGCAGCCACGATCTCAAGGCGGCAGGAGAATCCTGCCGGGCCGCCGTCATTGGCCACCTCGGCGACGAGTTCGTTGTCGCCGTCACGGAGTCGGTCTCCCACCTCCACCGTCACCGGCTGCTCCCAGTTGTCGCTGACCGCGATCTCCTGACCGTTGAGCGACACCCGCATTTGGTTGTCGGCCGTGGCCACGAGCACCGCCCGGCGGCCGCCGCCGGGGAAGGTCTTCGTGAGCTTGTAGCCGCGGCCGTCGGCGGCCCCCCAGATCCAGGCGGCCGGCGCACGACTCACGGCATCGTCCGGCCGCTTCGCGCCGGCGACGGGCATGGCGACGGCAGGTTGCCGCCAGTCGGGAGCGGCCTGCGCCCCCTGCCAGCCGTCAGCGACGGCAACCATGGCCGCGACGGCCAGCCACGATCCACGCCCCGGCCACCGGCCGGCCGATCCCGGTCGCGTTGACCCCACCTTCGA
>VGYP01000496.1 GCA_016872955.1 Planctomycetota bacterium | reverse complement strand
GGGGCGCGGGCATCGCCCTCGTTCACGTCCACCCAGCGCCCTCCGAGGGGACGACGGCCGGTGACCTGGGTGCACTCCGAGACGGGCACCACGTCCCAGACGCACCAGTCGGCCATGAACTCCAGCTCCTCGGCGCGGGCTGCCCGCACCAGGTGCGCAGGGAGCTGCTCACCGGTGACTTCGTCTCGGAACGAGGTGCTTCCCCACTGGGCCAAAGCGAGCTGCTCGTCCTCGACCCGAGGGGTGTCCGCCTCCAGGACCACAGGCTCGCCAGGGCTGCTGCTGAGGCCACAGAGGGCCTCGGATTGCGGCAGTCGTGCACTCGCTGGCTCCGCATCCAGGCGACTCAAGTCGAAGACGCCGGACCCACGGCCGCAGGCTCGGCCCACACCAGCAGGCACGACCTTGCCGCTGCGGCGGAACTGCCGGGAGATGCCGCGCAGAATCGCACGGCATAGGCCCGGCGGGTAAATAGCCGCCTGGGCCGTGCGGCTGGTGCCGAGGAGGGGCACATGGAGGTGGCCTCCCTTGCAGCGCTGCGCGAGCTCGGCCAGCAGCAGCGGCGCAGAGCTCAGCATCCGGGTGGGCTTCTTCGCTAAACCCTCCGGTGCCCCACGGGGATCCCGGGCCTGTAGGCCGAAGCAGCACTGGTCAAGGACGACCGCGCTCAGGCCAGGCGTCGCGAGCAGGGCCGCCATGCACGGCTCGGACCAACTCGTGGCCGTCGCGGGGTGCTCGTGCAGAAAGTGGCAGCCTCTCGCCAGTTGGTCGCGGTAAACCTGTGCCGCGAACTCGAGGAGCATTCGGGCCTCGACCAACTTGCGCTGCGCCTTGGCGGGGTCCTGACGGCTCCTGCTGATGTTCTGCAAGGCCGAGAATGCCGTGCAGGGCGGGCTCCCGATGACGATGTACGGCCGCTCAGCCGCGATTCGCCGCCTCGCCTCGGCGCGATCCGCGGCCTTGCGGAAGTCCCCCGCCCGCCCATCGGCGCCGATCACCAAGTCAAACGTCGAGCCCGCGCTGAGGTTCATGGATGGGAACTTCGCGAGCTCTTTCGTGACTCGCGGCGGCGAGTACAGCTCGACGACCTTGGCCTCCGCCTCCTCGACGCCAACCCCGCACACCACCATGAGCTCCGCGAGGTTGGTCGCCTCGACCTGCGAGGCCTCGGGGATTCCCTTCATCGCGTCCTCGATCACCAGCTCGTCCACGCCCACCTCGTCCATCGCGACGTCGCCGGAGTCGTCCGCGACAGCAGCCGGCACACTTGACGCAGCGAGCTCCGCGTTGAGCGGGCTCACCGCGTCGGCTGCGGCGGCGAGCCGCGAGCGGTCGAGTGCCACGTCGTCGAAATGAACTCGGCCATGAGCAGCCCCAGCAGCGCCGCTTGCCCCACTGTACTCCCCCTCGGCCGCAGCAGAGGCCGCCGCCGCTCGTGGCGGGATCTCGCCTGTGAGCTCCGCCGCCGCTCGTCGCTCGCGAAGCTTGCGGGCGAGGTCCTGCCACGCGTCATTGCTCAGATCGGCCGTGTCGGCAGGAGCAGCCGACTCGGGCTGCGGCAACCGTACCTCCGAAGGTGCCGGAGCGGGGGCCGCAGCGGCAGCGGCGCGCGGCGCTGGTGCGGCCGCCTCGGCGGCGCGCGGCGCAGGCGTGCCAGGGGCGGCTCGGCCGGGTGCACCCGGCGCAGCAGCGAGGCGGGCGGCGACCCGCACGACTCGAGGGTCACCGGCTTCCTGAAGGCACTGCTCAAGACGGCGACGACACTCCTCTCGATGCGGGACGCCTTGAGCTCGGCTGCCTTCGCGGATCATCGTGCACCTACGGCAGTTCGCCGTGAAGCCGTAGGTCTCCAAGTCGGCTCGGTTGATGTACACGCGCTTGGGCCAGTGCTGCCCCGGCTCGCCGACCAGCGGCTCGGGAGGCGCGCCCTCCGGCAGCGGCTGGAACACCACAACGGGCTCACCGTCGTCAGGCCGCGGCGGGCGGACGCACCACGGGGTGGCGCGGACGGCGGCCAGGTCCGCAGCGCTCCAGCGCTGAGGCAGTGGCACGCACTGCAGGGCACGGGCGTCGACGACCTCCCCCTTGGCGTACACGCGGCTGATGTTGGAGCCCCAACGGCGGCCTAGCCAGAGGCCCGGGAGCCAA
>VGYP01000495.1 GCA_016872955.1 Planctomycetota bacterium | reverse complement strand
CCCGTCGCCCACGTCGGCAGGCCGACATGCTCCAGCGGGCCGGCGGCCGCCAGCACGTCTGGCAAGATCGTTGGAGGGGCGAATGACCGGGTGACTGCATGGCCGACGGGTGGCAGCGTGGCGGGGAAGAGGCTGTTCCAGGCGAGTCCGCAGAGCACCCCCGGCACCGTGATCGCATCGGGGATCACACGTTCGCGGAGGTCGACCAAGGCCGCAGCCGCCAGCAAGGCGAACAACGCCAGGTGGGCCACGTATCGCAGGCCGATGGCGAACGGATCGACCCGGTCCACGGCGTCGGGCACTTGATGAAGGCCGCCGATCTCCCACCACCACAACGCCGCGGCCACCACGGCCGCCACGGCCGGAAACCGGTACGTGGGCTCGGTCCGTCCCGTGCCGAGCAGTCGATCCACGGTGGCGGCGAGCAGTCGGCCGACGATCACCCCGACCGGCACGACGACCGCGAGGGACCAGGGGCTCTGAACCCATGTCATCGCGGTGGCACCGGTCATGGTACTCGCTCCGGGCCGGCGTGCGGCAGGGCCGGTTGACGATGGAGCAGCCAGTCGGCGATCCGCTCCGCAAGCCTGTCGGGCGCATCACTCGCAGTGTCGATCACCGCGTCGGACACCTCGCGATACAGTGGTGTCCGGGCTGCAACGGCGTCGGCTACCTCGCCCAGGACGTCACTCCCCGCCAGGGGCGGTCGCCGCGAGGCCGTCGTCGGATCGCTCGCCAGCCGCGCTCGGAGCACCGCAGCGGGAGCCTCGAGCCAGATCACCGGGCGGCCCTTCGCCCGCAACAGGCGTCGATTGTCGGATCGCACCACGACGCCGCCGCCGGTGGCAAGCACGCCGTCACACGACGCCAGCAGCCGGCGGAGCAGATCGGCCTCGGCATCGCGGAAGAAGGCTTCGCCGCGTGTGCCGATCATCTCGGCGATCGTGGTGGCCGTCTCCCGTTCCAACATCTCGTCGGCATCGACCCAAGCGTAGCCCAGCCGCGTCGCCAAGGAAGCCGCCACGGCGGTCTTGCCGCTGGCCCGGTATCCGACGAGCGTGATGCGTGGCATACGATCGGCTCCCCGGGGATCCGTCAGGCCGTCTGCTTGGCCGATGCGGTGGCCCGTTTGAGGGCCTCGCGCATGACGGCCACTGGCGGCTCCACACCGTGCCAGGTGCGAAACTGGATGGCCGCCTGCCGCACGAACATCTCCACCCCGGTGACCACGCGGCAGCCGGCGGCCCGTGCCTCCTTGATGAACAAGGTGTTTTCCGGGTTGTAGACCATTTCGAAGACGACCATGTAGGGCCGGAAATGCTCCTTCTCGAACGGCGTCTGATCGACGTCCGGATGCATTCCGATCGGCGTTGCGTTTACGATGCACTCATGGGGCATACGATGCCTCCCCGCCCAGTCGACGGCCTTGCAGCCGACATCGGCCGCCACCCGCTTGGCACGCTCCCCGGTTCGCGCGGTGATCGTCACCTCGACGCCGCGCTGCTTGAGGCCGAACGCCACGGCCCGCGCGGCGCCCCCCGCCCCCAGGACGAGCGCCGTCTTCACGCCCAGCCCCTGGCCGGTGGCGAGTCGCTCGTTCTCGGCCAGCATGGCCTCGAGGCTCTCCACGGCCGCCACGGCGTCGGTGTTGGTGGCCGAGATTCCGGTGGGCGAGAAGGAGAGCGTGTTGGCGGCTCCCATCGCCTTCACGAGGTCATCCCGGTCGGTGCAGCAGGCGAGCACCGCTTCCTTGTGTGGGATTGTGACGCTCAGACCCGTCAGCGGCCAGCGGCCGGCCTCTGCCAGGAACTCGTCGAGTTGATCGGCGGGCACCCGGAACGGGACGTAGACGGCGTCGACGCCGGCGGCGGCGATGGCCGCGTTGTGGACGATCGGACTGAGGCTGTGGGCGACGGGATCGGCCACCACGCCGAAGATCCGCGTGGCAGGTCCGATGGAGTCGAAACGGAACAGGTCCCGCATCGCCCGCCAGCCCAACTGGCCCGGGGCCATGGTACGTTCGTCGTTGAAGGTTGCGAAGGCGAAAGGCGCGCCCGCCCGGCCGCTGAGGATTCGTGTCGGCACGCCGATGTCACCCATGCAAATGCCGACCGTCGGCACATGGGCGGCCCTGACCAGTTCGAGCAAGC
>VGYP01000494.1 GCA_016872955.1 Planctomycetota bacterium | reverse complement strand
AGTCGTTCCTTGGCCCCGGCCGCGACCCGATGAACTGGACGGACCGCAACAATTACATCGCCGCCGGTCTGCTGCAGACCGGACCCGATGAACTCTCGCTGTACTTCAACCAGAACTACCGCTCCCCCACCGCGCATCTCCGCCGCGGCGTGCTGCGGCTCGACGGCATGGTGTCGGTCTCGGCCGGCTACCGCGGCGGCGAGTTTGTCACCAAGCCCTTCACCTTCACCGGCGACACCCTCACGCTCAACTTTGAGACCTCCGCCGCCGGATCGATCCGCCTCGAACTGCAGGACGCGCTCGGCAATCCGATCTCGGGCTACGAATTGGAGACCTTCCCGCCGCTCTGGGGCGACCACATCGACCACGTCGTGACCTGGACTGCCAATCCCCGCTGGGGCACCAGCCTGAAGAAGCTCGAGGGCACGCCGATCCGCCTCCGCGTCGTCCTGCGCGACGCCGACCTCTACTCACTCCAGTTCCGCGCCGCCGAGGCACCCAAGCCCTGACGCGCACCGGGCGCGCTCTCACTTCTCTCCACCACCGGCCCCCACCATGAAATTCACCCTCCTCGCCACGCTCCTGCTCGCCCTCTGCCCTCTGGCCTGCGCAGACGAACCGGGCAATCGGATCATGCTCGACGTTCCGTGGAGCCCTGTCGCCACCCGGAACGGCGAAGGCGCGTTCGTCACACTGAAGACCGGTCGCGTGGTCCTTTACTACAATCAATTCTCGGGCGGCTCCTCGGACTTCGACCGGAATGCGATCATGGAGGTGCACTCCGACGATGAAGGCGTGACGTGGAGCAAGCCCCGGGTCGCGATCACGCCACCCGAGGGCAGCCTCAGCCTGATGTCCCTTTGCCCGCTCCGACTCGCCGATGGTCGCATCGCCCTAGCCTATGCCCTCAAGAAAAGCTTCCTCGACTGCCGCGCCTACGTCCGGTTCTCCGCGGACGAGGGAGTCACGTGGTCAGAGCCCGTCCTGATCACAGCCGGCCCGGGCTATCACACGATCAACAATGACCGGATGATCCAGACCCGGACCGGTCGCCTGATCCTTCCGGTCGGCTTTCTCCGGAGCCGCAGCCTCGTGAACGACTGGCCCTCGCTCGATCAACGCGCCACGATGCTCTGGTTCCTGTCGGACGACGGCGGCGCGACCTGGCGCGAAGCGCAGAGCGAGTGGAAGTCGCCGGTCCCGAGCCAGAGCGGCCTGCAGGAGCCCGGGGTCGTCGAACTCGCGGACGGCTCGCTCTACTCGCACGCCCGCTCGGACGTCGGGCACCAGTTCGAGTTCCGCTCCACCGATGGCGGCGAGACGTGGTCCCCGCCGGTCCCCTCCCCGCTCCAGTCCCCCCTCTCACCCGCGCTGGTCAAGCGCGTACCCGGCTCCGCGACGCTCCTTGCGGTCTACAACGACCACTCTGGCCGCTTTCCCCGCCCCGTGCCGGATCCGGCCAAGCCGCACCGCGGGCGCACTCCGCTGGTCGCCGCCCTCTCCACCGACGGCGCCAAGACGTGGCCCGTGAGCAAGCTGCTTGAGGGCGACCTGAAGACCGAGTTCCATTACCCGGCGATGCACTTCGTCGGCGACGCCGTCCTCGTCGCCTACAGCTTCAATGCCACCGGCGGTCCGCACATGGGCAGCCTGCGCGTCCGCCGTCTGGCTCTCGACGGGTTGCGGCGATAGACGGGAGCGCCACGGCGCGACCCCGTTCCAGCGAAACAGGATACCTTGGTGGCAGGGCTATTCAGCCCGGACCCTTGGCGGGCACCGCGCCCGGCAGACCGCCGCTATGACGGCGGGACCGGCCAAATCTGCTAGTGCGTACGGCAAGAATTCCTGTCCCATGCACCTTTTGTGGAAAAGTCCTCGACATTGCCGTCGGACGCCTCGCACAAGCAAGCACTTGAGACCTTGCGATGCCCCCGCAGGACCCTGAAACCGCACGCTGGTTCGCCACTGAACTTGAGCCTCACGAGGACTCGCTACGAGCCTACCTGCACCGACAGTTTCCCGCCTATCCAGAGATCGACGACCTCGTGCAGGAGACGTACGCCCGGCTCCTTCGGGCCCGCGAGACCGGCCCGCTGCACGCCCCGAAAGCCTTTCTCTTCACGACCGCGCGTGACCGGCCTCAACTTTTCGAGCCACCCCGA
>VGYP01000493.1 GCA_016872955.1 Planctomycetota bacterium | reverse complement strand
CACCCCCACGGACTCAGGGGAGATCGACACCACCAAGCGCCACCATTTTCGACCGCCCCGCGCCGCCGTTTTCAACCGCCGTCAACACCGCCCCACCGGCGCTTGAATGGGTCCCCACGGGGGGTAGTCTGGTGTCTCCGCCGCGACGGTGCGACTGGGAGAGCCACGGCCGAGCCTGCCCAACCATGCCGGACCTGCCCCCAGCAACGGCCGCACAGCGGCTGCTTTCACAGGCACTCCCGAAACGGTTGGTCGTCCGGTTTCGGACGAAGCGACTCGAGGGCGGCCGCACCCGGTTCACGCCGGTCTTCACGATCGACAACCTGACCGTCCCGATCGAACTGATCACCACGGCCGAGGAGCAGACGATCCTCGGGTATCAGGTGATCGCTTCGCCCGCGGTTCGGCACGTCGTCGAGACGACCGGCGGTCGCCCGCAGGATCTCGAGAAGGGCCTGGCCGCCGACTACCAGGACGCCCTCTTCGATCATGGCATCGCGGTGATCGCCGAGACGGGAGCGCTGCTGGGCAAGGGACGCGGCACGAGACTCAGCGTGGATCTCCGCCTGCTCCCCGGCGACCAGCTCGACGTCGCGACGCGATTGACGCTCGACGACGGCACGGTGGTGCCGAAGCCGAAAAACATCCAGGAGGTCTATGCCGACGCCGGTTGGATGCCGTTCGGCAAAGACCTGGTGAAGCTCGGCCTGACGCACACCACACTCGATCAAGTCCTTCTCGAAGCTGATGGAGACGGCATTCTCGTCGGGACACTCGTTCCCGAGTTTCTCAAGCGGCTCGAAGCCAGCCGGGCCGTCGTGTGGCAACTCAGCCGCGACGACGCGCTCCGCAGGCTCGCCGTCGTCGAGGGCAGGGGATCGCCCCAGCTGCGCGTGACCGGCGACGGCGAGTCGATCCTGGTCGAAGCCGGGCTGCGGGTCGAGGTTGCCGGCGGCGGCGACGTGCGCCGGGCTGACGCGGAGGTGATGGCGCTGCCGGGAGACTCGCGGGTTTTCCTGCGCCATGACGGAGGGTGGATCGAGGTCAGCGGCGCGGACATCGCCGCCTACCGCACGGCGCGCGGAAAGATCCGGCTGCCCGCGAACGAGCTCACCGGCGCCGCCATTCCGGAGGCCCTCGTCGCCCTGAGGGCAGTGGCTGACACGCCCTGGGCCGTGACGGTCGAGGCTGATGTCGCGAAGGCGCATGTCGTGCTCGACGCACGGCCCGAGACGCGGTTCATGCTGCTGCCGCGCGCGTGCGGCGGGGTGGTCGGCTACTGCCTGGCGCCGTCGTACGACTACGGCCCGGTCTCCATCGAGCACGATGACATGTCGGGCGCGATCGCCCGCCGCGAAGCGTGGCTGAGGCGGGAGCGATTCTGGATCAAACCCTCTTGCGACGCCCTCGAGGAGGTCGAGTCGTTCGCCCGGACAGAGCAACTCGTCCAGACCCGCGGCGGGTTCGCGGTGCCTACCGCCCGTACCGACGCGATCCGGCAGCGGGCCGACCGACTCGGGGCCATCTCATTTCCCGACACCGCGGGGGAGCCGGCGACGGTGGAGCTCGATCTGGCCCTCAGGCCCGGCGACGCGATCGAGGTGATGACGAAACTGCGTCGCGAAGACGGTCGTGAATCGGCCGCACCCCCCGACATGGCGCAGGTGCGTCGCGACTTGGGCTGGCTCGCGGACGGCGACGACTTGGTGCGCATCGGGGTCGTCGATCCGGCGTTCGACCGCCTGTGTGCCGCCGGCGGACGGACCACGATCGACGGCGCGGACGTGCCGCACATGCTGCTGGCCTTGGGTCGGTCCGACGGAGCGGGCTTCGGCACGATCCGCAAAGACGACGCGCTCGCCGCGCTGTCCGTTCGACCGGTTTCGGTCATGCCACGGCTCCGGATGCGGGGCGATGGCGAGGAAGTGTGGATCGAGTCGTCATTGGTGCTGACCACGGACGATGGGCAGACCACCGAGGTCGCCAGTTCCGCGCTCGGTGAATCACGGGTCGGAGGGCCCGATTTCCTCCGCGTGCGTTGGGGCTGGGCGCAGCTGGAGCCAGGTACCCTGGAGCGATTCCATGCCGCGCGGCGGATCGTCGAGGAGAAATGTCCGCTCGACGTGCCCTTGCGCGGCAGCCAGATCCCGGAAGCCGTGATGGCCCTGCA
>VGYP01000492.1 GCA_016872955.1 Planctomycetota bacterium | reverse complement strand
CGGAGGGGCCGCGGGCGGTGGTGGTCGTCGCCAGCGACCTGTCGCCGGAACTCCTCGCCGAGGGGCTCGTCCGCGAGGTGGTGCATGCGGTGCAGACGCGGCGGAAGGCCCTCGATCTCGAATTCACCGACCGGATCGACCTGGCGTTCGCGTCCCCGTCGGCCGAGTTGCGGGGGGCGCTCGAGGCACACCTGGACTACGTCGCGGCCGAGACGCTCGCCATCGCGGCCACGATCGCGACCACCGGCCTTGAGGGGGAGACCGTCGACATCGACGGTCATCCGCTCGTCATCGCCGTCACGCCCCGGGCCGCACCCTATGCCTGACCCGCGTTACCTCCGGCTGGCCGTGCTGCTCTCCGGCTCCGGTCGCACGCTCGAGAACCTGCTCGACCGCATCGCCGCGGGCACGCTGCCGGCAACGGTGGCCGTGGTGGTGGCCAGTCGGTCCGACGTGCGCGGCGTGCGGATCGCCGAGCGGGCGGGGGTGCCCGTCCGCGTCCTGCCCCCCGCGGGCGAGGCCGTCGAGCGTTGGAGCGGGAGCGTCTTCGCGGCCTGCGCCGACGCCCGTGCGGACCTCGTGGTGATGGCGGGCTTCCTGCATCTGGTCCGCATTCCCACCGCATACGTCGGTCGGGTCATCAACATCCATCCGTCGCTGCTGCCGGCATTCGGTGGGCAGGGATTTCACGGTATACACGTCCATCGGGCGGTGCTCGAGCGGGGCTGCACCGTCTCGGGCTGCACGGTGCACGTGGTCGACGACGAATACGACCACGGACGCGTGCTCCTGCAGAAGGTCGTGCCGGTACTGACCGACGACAGCCCGGAGTCGTTGGCGGCCCGTGTCTTCGCCGCCGAGTGCGAGGCCCTGCCGGAGACGATCGCGCGGATCGCCGCCGGCCTGCTGCCCTAGTTCCCGTCTCGACTTCTCCACCCCTTTCCCTTGGAGCCACTGCCCATGACCCGCTCGCTCGGCAATGTGATCGCCGATTCCCTCACCGTCTCGCTCGGCTATGCGGAGCGGCTGCTGAAGGGCGTCGCAGCCGACCAGTTCGCCCGGTTTGCCGCTCCGGGAGGCATCATCGTCGAGTCCAACCACCCGGCATTCATCTACGGTCACCTCTCGCTCTATGCACCCAAGGTGCTCCAGCAAATCGGCCACCCGAGCCCGGTGGTGCCGGAACACTTCGGCCTTGTGTTCTCGAAGGATGCCACCTGCCGCGATGATCCCGACGGCGACCTCTATCCGCCGATGGACGAGGTGCTCGGCTTTTTCCGCGAGGGGTACCGGATGGTAACGGGAGGGCTGCGGAGTTGCGGCGACGAAATGTTCGCACAGCCCAATCCGGCCGAAGGACGGATGCGGGAGATGTTCCCGACGATCGGGTCGGTGCAGGCCTTCTACTGCGGCGGCCACATGATGATGCACCTCGGCCAGATGAGCGGCTGGCGCCGCATGGGGGGGCTCGGAGCCGCTTGACGGGCGATTGGCGGGGGGTGGGGCGCGGCGATAGGCTGCTGTGGCCTCGATACACCCGTGAACGGTCATCTCTTTGGAGGCCAGGCCATGACGGATCTCGCGAATCGCGACCACGCAAGCCCGATCGCCGCACTGCGAAGGTGGTCGTTGGCGATCGGGGCCCTTCTGGTGCTGCTGGGCGCGGCCTGCTTCGCACGGCCGCTGATCCCCTCACTGACGGTGAACTTCTTCATCGGTGGCCTGTTGGTGGCCGCGGGTGCCGCGCGGATCGTCTCCGCCTTCGGCACCTACTCCTGGAAGGGCTTCTGGCTGACGCTCGTGTGCGGTGCGCTGTCGGTGGTCTCGGGCACCGCGATGCTGGCCCTGCCCGGCGTGGGCATCGAGGCCCTGGTCGTGTTTCTCGGGTTGCTGATCCTGTTCGAGGCCGCGGCCAAGGTGGCGGCGGCCTTCTCGGTGCCGCGCGACTTCCCCTGGGGTTGGCTCCTGGTCGACGGCCTGATCACCGCCGTGCTGGGGGGCGTGCTGTTCACCGCCGCACCCGACCAGGCACCGGTCTACCTCGGGCTCATCATCGCCATCCACCTGCTCACCAGCGGCGGTATGCTGCTGGGCACGGGGCTGTGGCTCGGCCGTGCCCTGCGGTGAGCCGAAGCATCACGCCAGGGGCGTGTCGCCACCGGATCCCGGG
>VGYP01000491.1 GCA_016872955.1 Planctomycetota bacterium | reverse complement strand
TGCTTCGCGCCTGGCCAGCGGGCGGACGGGCACCGTCGCGGTCATCACCCCCTTTATTGACCGGTGGTTCTTCTCGACCGTGCTGTCCGGCATCAGCGACGTCCTGCAGGAGAATGATGTCGACCTCCTCGTCTACGAGGTTGGCGATCCGGGGACCAGCCCGGGGCTGCCGGCCGAGCGTCGCCTGCGTGGGCGCGTGGACGGCGTCATCGTGGTGACGCTGCCCACGGATGCCCCTCGCATCGCGGACATGCTCGGCATCGGCCTGCCGGCGAGCTTCATCGGTGTGCGCTGGCCGGGCGTGCCGTCGGTGTGCATCGACGACGCGGCCGCTGGTCGCATGGCGACGCAGCACCTGATCAATCTCGGCCACGAGCGCATCGGGATCATCTCCGGCCGACCCCAGGCGTCGACCTCCCAGGCCAACCGCGCACTGGGCTACGTGACGGCGATGGAGGGTGCAGGTCTCGCGCCTGATCCCTCGCTCGAGGCGTTCGGCTACTTCACCGTTGCGGGTGGGGAGTCGGCGATGACCTCGCTGCTCTCGCAGCCCAATCCGCCCACGGCGGTGTTCGCGATGTCCGACGACATGGCCTTCGGAGCGATCCGGGCGCTGCAGCGCCACGGCATCCGGCCCGGCGCGGACATCGCGATCGCGAGCATCGACGGCCACGAGCTCGCGGAGCTCCTCGACCTCACCACCGTGGGCCAGCCCGTGGCCCAGATGGGCCGTGTGGCCGCCGATGCGCTCCTGGCCCGGATGCTGGGACGTGAAGCGGGCGAGACATCGAGGAGCGTGGCGACCACGCCTCCGGGCTCGCCGTACGAGATCACTGTCCCCACGACCCTCATCGTGCGCGGCAGCACCGTGCCGATCGACCGAGCCACGGCCTGACCCGCTGCCCTAGGCTCCCGTCATGCCTACCGTCGACATCCCCGCAGGCCAGGACCGCCTCACCGGCTATCTCGCTGTCCCTGCCTCGGGCCGCGGCCCCGGCGTCGTCGTCATCCAGGAGTGGTGGGGCATCGTGCCGCACATCCGGTCGGTGGTCGATCGCTTCGGGGAGGCCGGGTTCGTGGCGCTCGCCCCTGATCTTTTCCGCGGAGAGCACACCACCGAGCCCGACGAGGCAGGCAAGCTCATGATGGGGCTGCGCGTCTCTGCGGCCGCCGATGACATTGCCGCGGCCGCCGATCACCTGGTCCGCAGCGGGCTGCTGACCGGTGCTCAGGTCGGCTGCGTCGGCTTTTGCATGGGTGGTGGCCTCGCGCTGCTGGCACCCACGGTGAGCCCCCACATCGACTGCACCGTGGCGTTCTATCCCGCCATGCCATGGCCCGATTACCACCCGGCGTGGAGCGGCTACTCCGGCAAGGAGGCACTGGTGCACCAGTGCGAGGCGGACCTGCCATCGACGGGCGAGGACATTGCCCGCTACGCCGATGAGATCGCCGCACATGGCGGGATTGCCGTCGTGGAGACCTATCCCGGCACCCAGCACGCCTTCTTCAACGACGATCGGCCCGAGGTGCATGACGCCACTGCGTCGGCGCTGGCCTGGGAACGCACCACGTCGCTGCTGCACCGCCGCCTCGACGGGCCCTTCCGCTGACGGGGTCCGATGAGTGCTACCCCCGCCGGATTTGCACTATGCGCCTGATCAGGGGGCGATAGTGCAACGCAGCGGCAGGAAGCGGGCGACGAGGATTGTCCGGTGAGAGGTGGCGGGGGGAGCGGTACGCCCGCGGCGGTGCGCAGTGACGCCGCCAGATGCGCGACCATCCCGCACCTCGACACGGCGATCGCCGACTGTCGCGCTTGCCCGCGGCTCGTGGCCTGGCGCGAGCAGGTGGCCCGGGAGCGCAGGGCGGCGTACGCCGGGGAGGACTACTGGGGTCGGCCGGTGCCCGGATTCGGGGACCCCGACGCGCACATCCTCGTTGTCGGCCTCGCGCCGGCGGCACACGGAGCCAACCGCACGGGGCGGATGTTCACCGGAGACCGCAGCGGTGACTGGCTCTTCGCCGCGCTGCATCGTGCCGGCCTCGCCGCGCATCCGACCTCCACTTCGCGCGACGATGGACAGCGCCTCGACGGGGTGCGGGTGACGTCAGCCGTGCACTGCGCCCCGCCCGGCAACGCGCCTACGCCGGCGGAGCGCGACACCTGCGCG
>VGYP01000490.1 GCA_016872955.1 Planctomycetota bacterium | reverse complement strand
ATCGAACTCTTGCCGTGGCCTCGCAGGTCGGGCACGACCACGCTGCAACCGGCGGCCTGCAGTGAGAGGGCGAGCGGTTCGAGGCTCTTGTGGGACCCTCCCAGATCGTGGAGGGCGAGCACGGTGGCCACCGCCGCCCCATCCCCCGGCGCTTCGTAGTACCACGCTGATACCGGGACGCCGTCGCTGGTCGTGGCCGTGATCACCTCCGGCTCCGGCGGCGGCTTGGGCTTGCCATCCGTGGCCGCCGGGTCAGTGGCCAGGGCAAGCGGACAGAGGGTCATCACCAGGACGACGGTGGGCAGCAGGACGCCGCCGGCACGGCGGGGGGGGCGGGCGGACATGATTCGCATGACCGATGCTGCGGCGGGGAGGTGGCGTGCATCCGGCGTCTTTTGCCGGCCGGGAATAGAATAGCGTCGGTCGGGCGAAGGATTCCATGTCGGCCGCGGCTGCACGCCCCGCCTGGTGGTACAGTTCGGAGGGAGAGCGTCGCGGAGCGACGGGTTCGGCCGCACGAAGGGCACTTCCATGGGCATGCTGGACACCGCGCGCCGCCGGTTGCAGGAATACACCGGCGAAGACGAGACGCCGCTCGACGGTGACACGCCCGCCTGGGCCGTCAGTCTCGTGATTCATGTCGCTGTCCTGCTCGGACTGGCCGTGGCCGGCATGGGCACGATCGTCAACCGCGCCCAGCAGGTAACCTTCATCGAGACGCCGGTCGACGACGAGCAGGAAATCCAGGAGATCCCTCACGAGGTCAGCCTCGACGAGATGGTAGTCGAGGAGGATGGCAGCCAGAGCGAAGACAGCTTCAAGATGGCCCAGTCGCTGGCCCCGGAGATCGCCGAGGAGTCGGTCGTGCCCGTGGACCCGCTCGAGGAGGTGATGGCCGGCGAGATCGAACTCGATCCGGTCGAGGCCTTGCCGACCGGCAAGGAACTCAGTGACAGCATGGTGATGAAGGGCGACGTCGGGGTCGGTGAGGTGGGAGCGAGCGGTGCCGTGGACCGCCTCACGATCGAGATCGCGGCCTCCCTGGAGCAGCGGCCCACGCTCGTCTGCTGGGTGTTCGACCAGTCGGTCAGCCTGGCGGGTCAGCGGAAGGAGATCGCCGCCCGGCTCGAGCGGGTGTTCGACGAACTGGGCGTCACGACCGCGGCCCGGGAGAACGAACTCTGGAACCTCGTCTACGCCTACGGCCAACGCGTGACGCCCGTGTTCGCCAAGCCCAGCCGCGACGTCGCCGACGTGGTCTCCGCGATCCGGGAAATCCCGATCGACGAGTCGGGCCTGGAGATGACCTTCACGGCCCTCGCGGAGGCGGCCAAGAAGGCGGCCCAGGTGCGGCTGACCGGCCCCGACCGACGCAACGTGATGATCGTCGCCTTCACCGACGAGGTTGGCAACGACGAACAGTATGCCGACGCGGTCGCCACCTTCTGCCGCAAGCAGGCGATGCGGGTCTTCGTGGTCGGCGTGCCGGCGCCCTTCGGTCGGCGGCAGGTGAAGATGAAGTTCATCGAATTCGACCCCGGCTACGACAAGTCCGAGCAGTGGGCGGTGGTGGACCAGGGTCCCGAGTCGCTCTATCCAGAGTTCGTCACCGTCAGGCCCAAGAACGCACCCGATGAGGCGATTGATTCGGGTTTCGGTCCCTTCAGCCTCTCCAAGGTCTGCGCCGAGACCGGCGGCATCTACTTCGCCATCCACGCCAATCGCGGCGGGCAGGGACGGGTGGACGAGCGGGCGACCGCCCCGATGGCCTCGAGCCTCCGCTACTTCTTCGATCCCACGGTGATGCGTGCCTATCGGCCCGACTACCTGCCGCAGGTGGAGATTGACCGTCGCCTGCGGGCCAACACCGCCAAGGCCGCCCTCGTCGAGGCGGCCAAGGCCGCAGAAGTGAACCCCATGGATTCGCCGACAATGCGTTTTCCCAGGGAGGACGACGGCAAACTCGCCCTGCTCTTGGGCGAGGCTCAGAAGAAGGCAGCGGTGCTCGAGCCGAAGATCGATCGCCTCTACGACATCCTGTCGCGTGGGATGCCCGACCGGGTGAAGATCCCGGCCGACGAGAAGCGTTGGCAGGCTGGCTTCGACCTGGCGATCGGTCGCGTGCTCGCCCTCAAGGTGCGAACCAACGCCTACAACATCATGCTCGCGCAGGCCAAATCAGGCATGAAGTTC
>VGYP01000489.1 GCA_016872955.1 Planctomycetota bacterium | reverse complement strand
GAGGAGCGCCTCGGCCCGGTCGGCGGGAAGCCAGACGGCATGCTCCGGGGCCCCCTCGAAGGCCGCGATGCAGCACTCCTCGGCGAGCAACTCGCGGGCGGCGCCGCCGACGGTGCGGACGATGTGGTGCCGGAGGCGGACCAGGAGGAGCGTGGTCCGCGTGGCGACGGCCTGGGTGCGGATCGCGCCGCTGCGGGCGGCCTGTGCGTTTTCCGGGTCGTCGATCGCCGTGCCCACCAGGTGAATCGCGAGCGTCTCGACGAACGGATGGGTGCGGCCGAGCAGGAGCGTGGCGTCTGCCAGCGGCAGCTCGAAGATCGCGTCGAACCGCTCGGGTAGCCCCTCGGGAATCGCCGCCCGGAAGCCGGGGTCGGCGGTGGACAGGTCGATCGCGAGGGCCTCGCGGCCATGGGCCTTCGTGACCGGCTGGGCGACCCCGCCGAGGGCCTCGACGGCGCGCTTCACGAACCGGGCGACGTCGAGCGACTCGCCGACCGCCTGGCAGGCAGCGAGCCAACTCGCGGCGACGTCGGTCTTGATCGCCTCTTGAGCGAACATCGTCCGCGTCCGCTTCGACCGCTCCGCCTCCCGGTCCCACTCGCCGTGGAGGCTCGTCTTCGTCGGGGCGAGGTATTCCTGCACGCCGGGGAGGAGTTTTTGGCTCTCCTGGGAACCCCGCATCAACAGCCCCTCGAAGATCGCCTCGATCACCTTCTCGGTGTTTACCGGCACGGGCACGGAGACGCCGAGGGCTTTCTGGATGCTGCGGTGCTTGTCGATGAGGATGTCGAGGACGATGCCGTCGATGCCGTTGTCGTGGCCATAGAGGAAGGCGATCTCGACGGTGGGCTGCTTCTGCCCATAACGATCGACCCGCCCCTCGCGCTGCTCGTGGCGCGTGGGATTCCAGGCGAGGTCGTAGTGCACGACGGCGTCGAACGATTCCTGGAGGTTGATCCCCTCGGAGAGGCAATCGGTGGCCACGAGGAGCCGGCGATCGTGCTGGGCCAGCGTCTCGACCCGCTCTTCGCGTTCGGCCGGCGGGAGCGTGCCGGTGATGCAATCGACCTGGGGCTTCTGCTTTCCCCCGAGGGCGTCGCGGAGGGCCGCGGCGACGTACTCGGCGGTGGGGATGTAGCGGCAAAAGACGATCGGATTGCGGCCGCGCTTGAGCATCTCCTTGAGGAGCTTCACGAGGGTGGCGAGCTTCGTGTCGCCGGCCCCCTGGAGGGCGGTCGCCCGGGCCGCGAGCGCACGGAGGCGCTTCCGATCGGAAGCGGAGGGGGCGTCGTCCACCTCGGCACCGGCCGGGGCGTCGTCCGGCTCGTCGGCCTCGGCGGCGTCGCCATCCACCGCCGCGGGCCGGCCGAGGTCGTCTACCTCCTCTTCCGTGGTGCTGCCGAGGCCCCGGGCCCGGTTGGTGAGCGTGGCCGCGGCCGCAGCCGGGCTCGAGGACAGACCGCGCAACAGCGCGATCGCGCTCCACCAGCGCACGCGCTGCCGGCGCCTGTCTTCCCCGGCGACGCTGACGAGCTCGCGGGCAAACTCGAAGCAGTCGTCGAACAGGGCTTTCTCCTCGCGGGAGAGCTTGTAGGTGTGGTCTTTCTGAACCTCGCGGACGGGGAAGGGGGTGTTGGCATCGAGGTAGGCCTCGATGTCTTGCCGCCGGCGCTGGATGAAGAAGCCGGCGAGCCGGCGGCGATCGGCCTCGTGCTCCGGGCCGGAGAGGTCTTCGGGCAGGCTGGCAAGCGAGGCGTCGAGCAGGCCGACGAGCGACCGGAACGCCGCTTCGTTGCCGCTGTGGGGGGTGGCGGTGACGAGGATCAGGTGGCGAGCGGGGTTCTGGGCCAGCCCCGCGAGAAGCTCGTAGCGCTGATGGCGCGAGCCGCGGGCGGCCGGGTCGCGCGTGCAGGTATGGGCCTCGTCGACGATCACCAGTTCCGGGCAGGTGCGGAGAAACTCCGCCCGGTACCGGGTGCTCTTGATGAAGTCGATGGACACGACCGAGTGGTCGTGGAGCTCGAAGATCGACTGGTCGGCGGCACACTCCCGCTCGAGCCGGGCGACGGTGCTCGCCAGCACGAGCTTGGCGTCGATGTGAAACTTGCTCGCCAGCTCCTTCTGCCACTGCTCGGCCAGGTGCGGCGGGCAGAGGACGACCATCCGCCGCGCCTCGCCGCGGGCGAGGAGCTCG
>VGYP01000488.1 GCA_016872955.1 Planctomycetota bacterium | reverse complement strand
GCGGCGACGTCCTCGACGAACGCCCGCATCTCGTTCTTCAGTTTGTGAAGCTTCCGTGCATTCATGCCCGGAAGCATGACGTCAAAAACGATCTGGCTCAAGATCAGCTAACGTAGTAGTACTAGCAGACTGTGGAACAAGTCTGCCGCCGCAGGATGCGGCGACCACCGACCGGCGAAAACCTCGGCTTTTCGCCCGGTCGGTCAAGTGGCCAAAGGTCAAGGATGCAATCCTGTTCGGCACGGAATTTGCGCACCACCGACTGCAGACATTGGGCAAGGTAGGTCGGCTTGCGCCTTGGGCTCTGATCGTCGATAGTGCCCGGCATGACGGCTGGCAGCGCGGGTACCTTCGAGCGCGATCTGCAGGGGTTCAAGCATTTTCGCTCCCTGCGAAAGTTGTTGCTTCGACTCCATGAGGTGGGAACGAAGCGGGATACGGCCGGCAATCGGCAACTGCACATGGATCAGTACTGCGTGCTGGTTCTCCTGTGGTTATTCAATCCCGCGATCCGCACGCTCCGTGGACTGCAGCGAGTCGTCGAGTTCGACAAGGTGCGGAAGCGACTGGGGGTCAATCGCACTTCGCTCGGATCACTATCCGAGTCGGTCCGTATCTTCGACCCGACTGCCCTCGCCCAGATCGCGGCGCAGTTGTCGCTCAAACTGCCGGCCGCGTCTTCCCGTCGCTTTGACGCGGTGCAGCAGCAACTGACCGCGGTGGATGGTTCGGTGGTGAGCACGATCGTGCGAGTGGCTCGGCTGTCGTGGACTCCCAAGGGAAAGGGGTCGAGCGTGTCAGCCTACCGGCTGCATACACAGTTCGAGATTCTGCGAGGGGTCCCGTCGCGGATCGACGTCACGCCGGCCGCACCCAAGGGGGAGGCCGACGAGCGTGCCGTCCTCGCCCGGACGATCCAGCGAGACCGCTGCTATGTCATCGATCGAGGATACGCCAAGTTCACGCTCTGGAACGCGATCGTCGCGGCGAAGAGCAGTTACGTCTGTCGCGTACGGGACAATTCGGCTTTTCGGGTCGAGCGAGTCAATCAACTCACCCCTGCCGACAGAGCAGCCGGGGTGCAGAGCGACCAGATCGTGATTGTGCGAGGACGAAAAGATAGAGGGCGCCCCGACCATCGCGTGCGGCTGGTGACCGTGGCGGCGACACCGCATCAGCCACGCGGCCGCGATGCCGGTCCGGGCTGTGACGGGACGCTGCGAATCGCCACCAGTCGCCTCGATCTGCCGGCCGAACTGATCAGCGATATCTATCGACAGCGGTGGCTCATCGAGGTGTTCTTCCGCATGTTCAAGCAGATGCTGGGATGCCGGCACTTGCTCTCGACGAAGCAGGAAGGCGTCGAGTTGCAGATGTACTGTGCGATCATCGCCTGCCTGCTGATCGCGCTGTACACCGGATGCCGGCCGAACGTGGCAGTGTTCGAGGCGATCTGCTTCTACCTGACGGGTTGGGCGTCGCTCGAAGAGTTGGAGGCTCGAATCGCAAAATACTCGCTGCCGGCGTAGCGTCCGCTCGTCCCCGTGATGCAGCGGTGTTCGACGCTGCGCGTTGCCTCTCTGTCACGAGCGTTCGAAAGCGGGGCGCCGGGAGGGGCTGCCCGTGCCAATCGAGCGGCGTTGCTGGCCGAGCGAAGCCAGGATGGCGAAAGCGAGGGCAGCATCGAGCGAGCGGAGGGCACGATGCCCGGAGTGAGCGTCCGGCGAGATGGCACGGGTAGCCCCGAACTTCGCGAGACGTGACGAGCACGTCCGGCAACCCCCGTGCCGAACAGGATTGCCAGGGATGGCTCTGGCCACGGATGGACGCCGCACGAGGCGGCGTCGCCGACCGGCGAAAACCTCGGCTTTTCGCCCGGTCGGTCAAGTGGCCAAAGGTCAAGGATGACTTTGGCCACGGACAGGTAGCGTGCCGGGGTTGCCCGTGCCGTCTCGTCGGACGTTCGCTCAGGTGCGACCAATCCGCCTGCGGCGGATCGGTGCCCGGACCTTCGCTCACTCGGGGGAAACCGATCGTCGCCCTCGTGGCTGCGTTCGGTTTCCCAACGCCGCTCGACTGACACGGGCAACCCCTTGCACCATCGATGGTCAGCAAGCCGGCAGACGCGAGTTTCACGCCTGATCCGGATGACGTCACCAGCGCCAGGCGATGCCGGCGTCCGAGAAGAACGGGGCCG
>VGYP01000487.1 GCA_016872955.1 Planctomycetota bacterium | reverse complement strand
CAGTCCGAGGAGCCGTCAGGGCCTCCGCGCGCTTCTGCAGCTTACCTGGACTCACTTCGACCGGCTCATATCGGCTTGGGAACGGCTGGTGATGGTGCTGGTTGGATATGGGGTGCGCCGCTCGACGGCCATCCGCGGATGACGATCAAGCCATCAACGACACGAAAAACGACTTCGGCCTCGGCCTGCTAGGCTGGAGAGAGTCGACCCGATCCCGGTCTCGGTCCCGCGACGCGGAACCCACCACCATGCACACCGCCCGGCGACGCCGCTATCTCGATCACGCGGCGACCAGTTGGCCTAAGCCGCCCGAGGTGCTCGCCGCCTGGCAGCGGGCGGCCACCGAGGTCGGCGCCACCGCAGGCCGCGGCCTGTATCGGGAATCGCTGGAGGCGACGGCGATCCGCGAGCGGGCCCGGGCGGCGGCGGCCCGTCTGCTCGGCGGTGTCGAGCCGGCACGGGTGGCCCTGCCGACCAGTTGCACGCTGGCCCTCAACGTGGCGATCCATGGCCTCGTCGCAGCCGGAGACCACGTAATCGCCACCGCTGCCGACCACAACGCCACGCTGCGGCCGCTCCATGCCCTGGCGAGCCGCGGGCTGATCGACCTCACCATCGTGCCCTGCGGCGCGACCGGATTCGTCGATCCAGCGGCGATCCTGGCGGCCTGGCGGCCGGCCACCAGGATCGTGGTGGCCGCGCACGTCTCGAACGTGACCGGGGCGGTGCAGGACGTGGCCGCGATCGCCACCCTGACGCGGGACCGTGGCGGCCTGCTGGTGCTCGACGCGGCACAGTCGCTCGGCGTCATCGCCTGCGACGTGCCCGGCTGGGGCGCCGACGTGGTGGCCGCCCCGGCCCACAAATGGCTGCACGGCATGGCCGGGGCCGCGATCCTCTGGGCCCGACCGGGGATCGACCCCGAACCGCTCGTGCAGGGCGGCACAGGGTCCGCGAGCGACTCCCTGGCGATGCCGGAAACGTTTGGCGAACGGCTGGAAGCCGGCTCGCCCGACGTGCCCGCCCTGGCAGCGCTGGCGGCGGCGGCCGAGTGGCTCGAGGCCCGTGGTGTGGACGCCTGCGGCGACCACGGCCGTTCCTTGGCCGATGCTCTCTCGCAGGGGCTCGCAGCCTTGCCGGGCGTGCGGGTGCTGCGCGGGGGGCGAGCCGCGGGAATTGTGAGCTTCGTGGCCGAGGGCTATGATCCGGCCGACGTCGCGGCGGTCCTCGAACAATCGGCTGGGGTGCAGGTGCGATCTGGCTTCCACTGCGCGGCCTGCATCCACGACCACCTTGGCACCCGCGTCGGCGGCACGGTACGCGTCTCCTTCGGTCCGGCCGACGGTGGGGACGACGTGGCGGCGGTGATGGCCGTGATGGCGGCGGTGGTCGGAGCCTGAGCGAAGGAGTCGAAGCGATGGCGGGCATTCCCAAGGACGTCTGGTATGCCGGTGGATTGCGTTTCCGGTGCACGCAGTGCGGCGATTGCTGCACGGGCGGCGAAGGCTACGTCTGGGTGAACCAGGCGGAGATCGACGCGATAGCCGCGAGGCTGGGCATGACGCCGGCCGATTTCGAGGCCCAACACGTCCGCCACGTCGGTGTCCGCCGGTCGCTCAAGGAGCGGGCGGGGGGTGACTGTGTGCTGCTCCATCCGGAGACGCGGAAGTGCACCGCGTATGAAGAGCGTCCCCGGCAGTGCCGCACGTGGCCCTTCTGGGAATCCAATCTCCGCTCACCCGAGGCCTGGGCCGAGGCCGCCGAGAGTTGTCCCGGCTGCAACAAAGGCGACCTGGTGCTGCTCGAGCCGATCGTCGAGCAGGCGGCGCAGATTCGGGTCTGACCGCCCGCGTCCCCGGGCATGCTCCTGCCGTCGGCGGCGGCGACGCGGCGAGGGAACGATCGACCCCACGCAGTGAAGCGGTGCCGGAGGAGGATCGCGACCCCGATCAGAGGATGCCGCCGTGGGTCCGCCAGGGCTGCATGTGGGACGGCTGATCGAGGAACCAAATCCGCTCCCACTCGTCGGTGATCGCCCGCAGATCCTCCGACGTGTAGATCAACTGCTGAGCCCGCCGCACCGGGTCGCCGGAGTAGAGCGGAATCAGGCACCCGGCGTTGGTCGCCACGAGCACCGCCGCACACAGCCAGCACACAGCCTTTTGCATCGCCTGGTCCTCCTGACCGCCCGTCCGTCCCGG
>VGYP01000486.1 GCA_016872955.1 Planctomycetota bacterium | reverse complement strand
TCAGCAGCAAGCTTCTTGCCGGCCCACCACGCCCCGAGCGTGTTGTCCAACAAAAAGTCCACCATGTAGTCCTCGGTGAAGAGCTGCGTGACGGCGGGCAGCTCGTCGGCGCCGATCTTCACGCCCGCCTCGTTCACCGCGTCCTTCTTCTCTGCTTGCCAGAACTGGTAGCACCAGCCGAGCGAGTCGGACGCCGTGAACACGTCGGCGCCGAGGTCGGCGACGACTTTCTCAAGTTCGAACTGGTCTTCGCGGGCGAGTTCCACGGCGAGCACCGGATCGTCGGCCCGGAAGATCTCGGGCAGCATCGTCTGGGCGAAGCGGCTGGCGAGCATCCAGACGTCGGTGCCGCGCTCCTTGGCCAACTCGCGGCAGGTGTCGAGGCTGATGGCCACGCCGGAGTCGGGCTCGATGAGGAGATCGTTCTCGGCGAGGAACCTCGCAAAAAGCATCCGGTGCCAGTGCTCGTAGGCGACCTCGTGGACCAGCCTCGCGGTGGCCTGCTTTCCTGTTTTGGCGTCGAGGGCGTCGCCGAGCTGCCGGCCGCGGGCCCGGAGCTTCACGCGGAGGGCCCGGTCGGCGGTCGGCTGGCCCGACCACGGCTCGTGGCTGCCGACGGCGAGCGAGTCGAGCGCCTTTGTGGCGGCCCGCTCGGCCACGCGACGGGCAGCCTTCACGGCGTTTTCGAGGTTGCGGCGGAGCGTGCGGTCGAGGGGTGGCATGGGTGGTTGCGTGGGGTGGGCGTCAGGAGACGAGCACGGGGCCCTTCTTCACTTCCTCGAGCAACTGGCTCTCGGCCCGCTTCGCCCACTCGCGAACGTCGGTGTCGGTGCGGAGCGTGGTCTTCTCGATCGCGATGCTGCGGGCCGTGGGTTCGACAGCCGCGGCAGCCTTGCGGAGCGCCTGTCCGGCGAGGGTCGGCACGGCCAGGGCGGCGTTGCGGCGCGCGTCGATCGACCGCTCGGCAAGGGCCGCCGCGATCGCCGTGTCGGTGGAAACGTCGATCGTCCCCGGCTCGCGCAGGCCCACTTCGGCAAGGATGGCTGTCTGCTTGTCGGACGGGAGCTGCGACCAGACCGACGAGGCCGCAAGCTGCTTCACCTCGCGGTCGAATGTCTGCCGGTGATCCTCGTGCGTCTCCTTGAGCCGCTTGCGGAGGATGTCGGCCACCTTGCTGCGGATCGGCGGGAGCCGGTCGGTGGTGTCGAGGAGGAGGCGGCCGGTGCGGACGGCCTCGATGTCGGCGTTGATGGCGGCGGCACCGGGCTCGTGCTTGGCGTGGTCGAAGAGTTTTTGGAGTTCGTCCCAGGCGGCGAGCCGGGTGCTGGCGAGGTCGGCGAGCTTGGGCCAGGTGTCGGCCGCGGCGTCGATGTCGGCCTTCTTGGCGACCATCTCGGCGAGCATCTCGACGCCGGTGAGCCGCTGGAGGTCTTCGATGAACACGACCGACTGGGCCGCGGGCAGGGGCTCTTCGCCTCCGGTGCGCCGCCCGATCTCTGCGAGCTTCTTCAGGAAGTCGGCGGCGAGCGGACCATCCTCATCGTTGCTCTTGGGCTTGAGGCCGAGCTTCGCGAGCGTGCCCCGGACCTTGAGCCGGTCGGACATCGAGATCGTCTTCGTCTCACGCGTGAAGATCGTTTTCGTGATCTTGTTCTGGTCGAGCTGGGCCGCGGCGATGGGTGCGCCGTTGAGCTTGGCCGATAGGTGCCCGGCACCCACGAGCACCACGAGGGCCGCGTCGATCGCGTCCTTCGGCCAGCCGTAGGGCGGGTCTTGGAGCTGCGAGCGGACGTCACTGCCGGTTGCGCCCGTGGCCGTGCGGCCGAGCACCTCGACGCAGACGGCATGGGTCTCGACCGCGCCCGTGTGTCCGACCGGCTCCATCGGCTTGTCGGTGCCTTCCTTCGCCCGCTTCATCACGACGTCCCACGACGCCTTGTCGGCGACGGAAAAATCCTTGAACTGGCGGGCGACGGCAGCCTCGGCGGCCACTTTCAGCTTCTCGGCGAGCGTGGTATGGAGCTGCTCCGTGCCGCCGCCGAGCCACACCTTCGTGCCACCAACGATGTCGCGGATGAGCCGGTCGCGATTGGCGATGGCGCTGTCGCGCAGGCTCGTCATGGCCCGCATCGCCTCCTGTCCCTCGGCCTCGGATTGGGGGCCGTAGGTTTCGAGGGTGCTGTTGGCCGCCTCGGAGTTGACGAT
>VGYP01000485.1 GCA_016872955.1 Planctomycetota bacterium | reverse complement strand
CGTAGGGGGGCGAGACATCGACGTGGCGCGCCACGGCGGTTTGCGTCGGCCAGACGTCGGCAATCTTCGGATCGAGGCCGAAGAGGACGACCGCCATCTGCTTGTTGGCCTTGCTCTCCTTCGCCGTCGTGCGGGTGATCACCTCGACGAGGGCCTCGATCGAGAGTGACGCTGGGTCGGCGGGGGCTGTGTCGGCGGCCCGGGTCGGCGTCTCGGGGGCTTCGCCGAGTTGGTCACGGAGGAGCCGGATCGCGGCCGTGATGTCGAGGCGGGTCTTGTGGCCCACGCCCGGCAGCCGAAGCAGGCGACTGGGGTGGGCGCGGAGAAGATCGGCCACGGTGATGACGTCGATCCGGTCGAGGGCGCCGAGGGCCCGCGTGGTGAGGCCGAGATCCGCCAGCGGCGTGTCGAACGAGGCCCGCTCGACGGCCTTGGCCATGTCGGCCGTGCCGTCGGCCTCGGTGGGCTCCCGACGGTCGAGCCCGTCGAACACCCGCTTCCAGGCGTCCATCATCTGCTCGGCGTTGTCGAACCGCTCGGCGGGTGAGCGGCGGAACGCCCGCGTGAAGAACGTCGTCAGCCGCGGTCGGATGGCGGTCTCAAAACTCTCGGGCTGGAGCGTGATCTCGCAGTCGAGCAGGGCGGGGTCGCTGCCGTCGTTGCCCCACGTGGGCCGGCCGCGGGTGGCCATCTCGTGGAGCGTCATCGCGGCGGCCCAGTGCTCCGCCTGGCGGTCGTAGCGGCGCATCGGCCGCAGGGAGAGGAAGGGGTCGAGGTAGGCGACCGTGCCGGCGCGGAGGTTGTCGAGGGCCGTGCCGGAGAGCGAGAAGTCGAAGAGCGTGAGGTGGAGCGCGTCATCACGGCCCATCATGCGGATCGCGATGTTGTCGGGCTTTATGTCGCGGTGGAAGACTCCTTTCACCTCCAGGTGATGGAGGGCTTCGATCAGGTCGGTGCCAAAGCGCTCCAGGAAGTCGATCTGCAGCCGGCCTTCCGTGCGGAGCCGGTCGGTGAGCGTCTCGATGCGTTTTCCCTCGCGGTTGGCGTAGGCCGGTTCCATGAGGAAGCCGGCGTGTCCTTCAACCTCGACGGGCTCCACGAGCTTGACGAACCGCTCGTGGGCGAGCGTGGCGAGGGTCTCGGCCTCGCGGCGGATGCGGTCGTTGTGCTCGGGGGAGAGGGCGAGTTTGAGAACGAGTTCGTCGGTGCCGCGGGCCACGACCATGGCGACGGAGCAGGCCCCGCGGCCGAGCACGCGGCGGACGGTGAGCGGGCCGGTTGGGCCGGCGTCGAGCGTGTCGTCGGGGCGGGCCCGCGTGGGGTCGGTCGGCGGTTCCCGTTCAGCGGGGTCGGTCCGGGTGAGCGCTTCCTCAACTTCGTCGAGCAGCACGAGAAACTCCGCCGCCGATCCGAGACGTTCGGCCACCTCGGGATGCGTTGCCCAGCGGACGAGGTGGTCCTGCTCCCGCTCGGCGGCGTTGACGACGCTCGCGAGGGCGAGGCCCTTCGAGATGCGAAGCTTCTCATTGAGGTCGACGAGGTCCGACGCGGGCGGCCGGCCGGAGAGAACGTGGTAGGCGATCGCCCCGAGCGAGAAGACGTCAACCTGCTCGCTCGTCGTGTCGGGGGCGTAGCGGACTTCCGGGGCCTGGTAGACCGCTGTGCCCCGTTCGGTGAGCGACTCGACGTGGGTCGTGACCAGGTGCGTGGATCCATGCAGCGAGGAGCCGGCGGAACCGCGGCACCCGATCTGCCAGTTGAAGATCTTGAGCCTTGGATCGCCGTCGCCGTTGTCGACCACGAGCACACTGCGGGGCGACAGGCCGCGGTGGATGATGCGCTTTTCGTGCGCGTGGCGGACTGCCTCGGCGAGCTGGCGAATGATCGAGAGCCGCGTCTCGATCGGGAGCTCCGCGACACGCTGGGCGAGGTAGAGGTCGAACCGGATTTCCCGCGGGTCGTGATCGAAGAACACCGCCGGTCCGAGTTCGTGGGCCGTGAAGCCCTGGGTGCGGAGAATGCCGGGGTGGTCGAGCGACTCGAGCAGCTGAAACTCGCGGAGAGCCGCCCGCTGGAACGTGTTGCGTTCCTCGGGTGAGGCGGCGGTGTCGATGGAATACAGTCGCACGCGACGCAGCGATTCGGGTACTGCCTTGTGGGTGCCGCGGTAGTCCTGGAATCCGGGCCCCTCGTCGATCGCGGTGCCGAGGACGTAGTCGCCGACCTG
>VGYP01000484.1 GCA_016872955.1 Planctomycetota bacterium | reverse complement strand
AAAATCTTCGTGAGGGCGGCGACGGCTCGGGGTCGGTCGGCGAGGATGCCCCGCAGGCGCTTCGGCACGGAGACCACCCACTGCCGTACCGGTACCGGCGGGATGACGTGATCGGCGAGATGCGCGGGCACCGGGTCGATCCGCGGGTGCGGCTCGTGTTCCTGGAGGTGCACCGCGGCGACGTGAGCCGGTTCGAGAACGAGCCGGTGCTCTCAGTGGCCGAGGAGGAGGGGCGGTTCCTGATCTCGGCCCGCGACTGTGTGTCGGTCTCGCACACGATCGCCCAGGTGGCCCTCGAACTGGCCGCCGCCGGTCGGCCCCTCGACGTGATCTTCGGGTTCGCCAAAGGCTCGCCGTTGCGGCTGGCCCTCGACTTCGTGCTGTTCGGCTCGGGCGACATCCCAGCCCGGGTGCTCGCGCTGATCGAGCGGGCCGCGCCCGACCCGGCCGCCCGGCCCACGGTGATCGTGGCGTCCTGATCTCACCGGCTGCCGGTCAGGCCTTCTGGAAGGTGCCGCCGGTGACCGCGACGGAGATGTTCGTCTTGTTGTTGGTGATCGTGTTGCCGGTCACGTTCGTGCCGGTCGAGATGCCGATGGCACGCAGGCCGAACGTCTTGTTGTTCGTGATCGTGTTGTTCTTGGCCTGAAACGACTGGGCATCCTCCAGCAACAGGCCGGCGTTCGTGTTTCCACCGATCAGATTGCCGTTGACCTTCGACCCGGTGCACATCCCGGTCACCGAAACACCGTCGCCATTGGCCTGGATCTTGTTCAGCCCGTTGAGCGTCAGGTTGGTGACGTTGGTGAGGGCCACGCCAGCCTCGGTGTTGTTCTTGATGATCGTGCCGACCACGGTCGTTCCGGCACAGTTCCCGTAGGCCGTCAGTCCGAAGAGGTTGCCCTGGAGCGTGTTGCCGGCCTTGATGGCGACGCCAGACGCGTGCCAGAGCATGAGGCCGGTGTTGTTGCCGGAGAACGTCGAGCCTGAGATCGTGGAGCCCGCGCTGCCGTTGATGTAGAGGCCGAACCGGTCGTTGTCGGCGACGGTGATGGCGTCGATGGCGATGCCGGTCGCGTCGAGGAGTTGCATGCCGTCTTGGTTGCCGTGGAAGGATGAGTTGGCAATCGTCACAGCCTTGCAGTCGCCCGCGGCGTAGAGGCCCCAGCCGGGGTTCCCGGCCGCGGAGTTGCCGGCCAGCGTGACGCCCTTCGCGCTCCAGATGTTCATCCCGTCCATCCCGTTGCCATGGAAGGTCGAGCCGGTCACGGCGGTGCCGGGTGAGGCGCCCCAGACGATGAGGCCATGACTCTGATTCCCGCTGGCCGTGCAGTTCGAGACGGTCAGCCCCTTGACGCCCTGCACGCCGCCCTGGCCGCCGAGCTTGATGCCGGCGACAAGCGCCCCTTCGTGCTGCGGGTCCAGGTTGTCGTCGAAGGACGTGCCCGTCACGACCGTGCCGGTGCAGTCGCCATCGGCCCACAAGCCTCCTGCACGGAAGCCCTTGAACGAGCTGTTCTCGAGCCGGAGCCCCTGAGCGGCGATTCTGGCGCCGTACGACCCGCCGGCCGTGGAGAGCCCGCTCACCGTGGTGCCGGCACACAAGCCCTTGGCGGAGATGCCGCCGGACGATGCGGCGATGTCACTGATCGTGGCTCCCTGGGCCGATACCAGATCGAGGAGGGAACTGGCTCCGCTGATCTCGAATCCACCGATCTCCGTGCCCGTGGAGATGCCCGACAGCGAGATGCCGATGGTCGAACCGGAGATGGTCCCCCCGTCGATCTTCAGGCCGCTGGCGGCCACGAGCTTGATCGCGTGCAACGTGACGTCGCTGAGCGTGGAGGCCGTGATCGTGGTGCCCGAGCAGTCTCCGTAGGCATGGATGGCGTCGTCGCCGGAGCCGGTCACCGACAACCCCGAGATCGACGCGTTCGTGGACTCGTCGAGCCAAAGCCCGTAGCCACCGGCGGTGACGCTGACACCCGAGAGCGTGATGCCGGAAACCTGCTTCAATATGACACCCCACGGCGCCAGGGCGGGGGGGAAGGCCTTGGCGTTCTGGAACGCCACCCCCGTCACGGTGGATCCCGCACAGTTGCCTGTGGCCCAGAGGCCCGACGAGCGGCTCATGGCGACGGCGTTGGTGGCGTCGATCGTGACGTTCGTGGCCGCCTCGAGTTTGATGCCCGTCGAGTTGCGCGAGAAGGCGTTGGCCGCGAGCACCGGGCTTGCGTCGGCC
>VGYP01000483.1 GCA_016872955.1 Planctomycetota bacterium | reverse complement strand
CGCCAGTTCGGAGTCCTTGCGCGGGCGGATGTTCTCGCAGCAGACCATGCCGGCCACCGTGCGGCCCGCCCTTCGAATGGGCCCGAGCCGCAGTGAGAAGTAGTTGAGACCCCCGTCAAGCCGACGCACCGTGGTCTCCATGCGGCGGACCTCGCTCGTCTCGAGGACCTGCCCCAGCATCTCCGTAAGGCCCGCCGCGGACTCCGGCAGCGTGAACTGCGTGACGTTCTGGCCGATCACCTGATCAACCTCGAAGCCGTCGTCGATCCGGCTGCACCAGCGGATGATGCCCGTCCGATCGACCACGACCACGTACTCGCCGCTCGCCCGCTGGATGGCGTCCCAGAGCGCGGCCGCGGCCTCCCGAGGCGGCGCGGCGCTGGCTCGGAGGGTGCCCTCGGTGGGGTCACGGCGGGCGTCCTCACAGCGACTTCGGCCGCGGAATCCGCCCCGACGGGCCCGCGCCCGCACGCCGCCCCCGGCCGCCGCCGGCCGGCCGCCGACCATCGCCGGACCGCAACGAGGCGATCTCATCGCGAATCCGTGCCGCCCGCTCGAAATCGAGCTCGGAGGCGGCCTGCATCATGTCACTCTCCAGCTGCTCGATCAGTTCGGCCTGCCGCCGGCGGCCCTCGTCGCTGCGGCCCACGGCCTCGAAAGCCACCGCCCGCGCCGACGCCTCGGCCTCGATCCCGGCCCGGATCTCCTTGCGGATCGTCTCCGGCGTGATGCCCTGCGCGAGGTTGTATTCCTCCTGCAGGGCCCGCCGCCGCCGCGTCTCGTCGACGGCCTGCCGCATCGACTCGGTGACGGTGTCGGCGTAGAGAATCACACGGGCGTCCACGTTGCGGGCCGAGCGGCCGATCGTCTGCATCAGCGAGGTCTCGCTCCTGAGGAAGCCTTCCTTGTCGGCGTCGAGGATCGCCACCAGGGAGACCTCCGGCAAGTCGAGCCCCTCGCGGAGCAGGTTGACGCCGACGAGCACGTCGAACTTTCCCCCGCGGAGATCGCGGAGCAGTTCCACCCGCTCGAAGGCGTCGAGTTCGCTGTGCAGCCAGCGGCAGCGGACCTGCCGTTCCTGGAAGTAGGTCGAGAGGTCCTCGGCGAGCTTCTTGGTGAGGGTCGTCACCAGCACCCGCTGCCCGGCCGCGACGACCTTGTCGATCTCGCCCGACAGATGCACGACCTGCTGCCTGGCCGGCACGATCTCGATCAGCGGGTCGAGCAGCCCCGTCGGCCGGATCACCTGCTCCACCACCTCGCCGCCGGTGCGGGCCAGTTCCCAAGGGCCCGGCGTGGCCGACACGAACACCGTCCGGTGCAGTCGCCGCTCCCATTCGTCGAACATCAGCGGCCGGTTATCGAGCGCGCTGGGCAGCCGGAAGCCGTGGTCGACGAGGGTCAGCTTGCGGCTGCGGTCGCCGGCATACATGCCCCGGACCTGCGGCACCGTGACGTGCGACTCGTCGACGAAGAACAGGAACTCGTCAGGAAAGTAGTCGAACAGCGTCGTCGGCGTGCTGCCGGCCGCCCGCCCCGACAGCGGCCGCGAGTAGTTCTCGATCCCGGGGCAGAAGCCGGCCTCGAGCAGCATCTCGATGTCGAACCGCGTGCGGGCGGCGAGCCGCTGTGCCTCCAGCAGCTTGCCTTGCCCCTTGAGTTCGGCGAGTCGCTCCTCCAGTTCGGTCCGGATGGTCGCGACCGCCGCCTTGATGCGGTCCTCGGGCATCACGAAGTGGCGGGCCGGATAGAGATAGACCTCGTCCTTGCGGGCGGCCACCTCGCCGCTCGTCGGATGGATGACGGCGATCGAGTCCACGCAATCACCCCAGAACTCGACCCGGACCGCGAACTCGTCGTAGGGGGGCCAGATGTCGATCGAGTCGCCGCGGACGCGAAACCGCCCGCGTTCGAGGGCCACGTCACCCCGGTCGTAGTGCACGGCGACGAGCTTGGCGAGCAGTTCATCGCGGGTCAGGGCCGCGGCCGTCTTCAGCCGCACCACCATCGCCCGGTAGTCGGTGGGCGAGCCGAGGCCGTAGATGCAGGAGACGCTGGCCACGACAACCACGTCGCGGCGACTGACCAGCGCGCTGGTCGCCGCCAGCCGCAGCCGGTCGATCTCCTTGTTGATCGCGGCGTCCTTCTCGATGTAGATGTCCCGCTGGGGGATGTAGGCCTCGGGCTGGTAGTAGTCGTAGTAGCTGACGAAGTAGTGAACGGCGTTGTGCGGGAAGAAGTCCCGAAACTCCG
>VGYP01000482.1 GCA_016872955.1 Planctomycetota bacterium | reverse complement strand
TCACGCTCGGTGCCGACGGCCACCTCCGCCAGCAGCCGGTGCCGGCGATCGAGTCGCTCCACGACGCCCACGAGAAGGTCCGCGACGCGACTGCTGCCGAGGGCCGGCCGCTCATGCTGCGCACCAGCGGCTCCGGAATCGACCTGCGGGTGGCACTCGAGCCGCGCGGGGCACGGGCCTGCGGGCTGCAGCTGCGCCGCAGCGCTGACGGGGCCCGGGCCGTCGTCATCCGTCTGGCCGACGGCGTCCTCGACGTGGCGGGCACGACCGTCCCGATCACCCTGGAGGCGGGTCGGCCGCTCGAGCTGCGGGTGCTGCTTGACCGGATCGCGCTGGAGGTGTTCGTGGGAGACGGCCGGCACGTCGTCACCAAGAGCGTGACGCCGCTGGACGACGACCTCGGGCTGGCGGTGTTCGCCGAGGGGGGCGACGTGGCGGTGCCGCGGCTCGACGCCTGGACGATGAAGCCCGCCCCGATCATGTACCGCGACGAGCTCGCCCCCTGAACGGGCGCGCCGATGAGCGGCTAGCAGACCCGGCGCTAGCACCGCATCTTGTGGTCTCCCCAACCCGGCGGCCATAACATCGAAAGTTTCGTCACCTTTCCACTTGACCGGGCTACGTCCGCTGCCGTCGCGACCACGCGGCCCGGCCCGCCATGGATAACGCGCCGGAGGATCGGCCCGGCGGCGTCAGGAGGACCTCGATGGCAGCCAAGCCCCTCATCGGCATCAACACGGACTACCGCGCTACCCGCCAGGAGCACGCCGCCCTGTCGGTCGTGGCCGCCGGCTACTTCGACGGCATCTCGGCCTCGGGCGGCATCCCGGTGATCCTGCCCCCGCTGGCGGACGAGGACGACGTCGTCCGGCTGCTCGACCTGCTCGACGGTGTGGTGATGGTGGGGGGCGCCGACCTCGACCCGCGGCGCGACGGCTACATGCCCCATCCGGCCGTCCGGCCGATGGACGCCCCGCGCTGCGCTTTTCAACCTGCGTTCACACCGGATCGAGACGCACGTCGCGGGGCGGCGTGCGACCCTCACCGGCCGATCGTCAAACACCTCGCCAACCATCCGAGACCGGACGGTTATACAAGGCAAGTCGGGGCGACTCCCAACCGGCCACGTATAACCGAGGCCCCTTCGATATCGCCACGCTCGCGATCTTCCCTGAATACCTCGAATTTGAGGGGCAGGAAGTGCTGCAGCTGGTGGTCGAGGGTGCCGCGGGGAGGACGGTCGCATGACGGCCCGCAACGGCCCTCGCGTGACCGCCTCCCGGCCCGTGTCTCCCACGGTTGGCGAACCATCGGTTCGCCCCGCGGAACACACCCATCATGGACATTTCCTCCAACGCCGGCGGAGCCGGCTCGTTTTCGTTTGACGATTCCTCTTCCCCCGCCCTTCCCTCGACCGGCCGCGGCCGGGTTCGCAGTGCCGACTTCGGCCTGCCCGAGCGATCCGGGCTCATGGACTTGGCCCGCACTTACCTCGAGGTCCAGGCCCGACTCTGGCCGGACCTTGCCGGCACCTCCGCGGTGCCGGCGGCCGACGCCACCACGATCGCGGCCATGGCCGACGACTTCGAGCGGCGGTTCCGGCAGCAGCACGCCGAAACGTTCCGGCTTAGCGGCACGCCGATCGGCTGGATCGCTCTGGCGGTCGCCTACCTGCGGTTCAGTGACGAGAACTCGAACCCGCGGTCGCTGGATCAGCAGCTCCTCAACGTCTTGAATCGGGCCCGGCGAGAAGGCGTGTTCGTGCCCTGGCACTACGTCCTCGCGGACGCCGCCGTCAGCGGCACGCTCACCTGCCGCACCGGCTACACCCTCGCCAAGACGGTCGTCGAGCGGCGCGACGAGTTCGGCGTGACGTGGTTTCTGATCGACGATCTCTCCCGCATGAGCCGCAACACCATCGAGTCGCTCCAGCACGGGGAACTGGCTGAGGCAACTGGCGTCCGCGTCGTCGGTGCCAGCGATGGCTACGACAGTGCCAACCCCCAGTCGTCGCTCCTGCTTCCCGTGTTCGGCTCGGTGAACGAGGCGTTTATCACGCAGCTGAGGTCCAAGGTGAAGCGGGGCATGGACGATGCCTTCCGCCGTGGCGACAACATCCAGCCACCCGGCGTGGGCTACCGGCTCGTGGACCTGAAAGACGCAAGCGGCAACCTCGTGATCACCCACAAGAACACGATCGAGAAGGTCGTCGAGATCGACCCCGAGGCAGCCGACTGGACGCGACGGGGCGCCGAGATGATCGCCT
>VGYP01000481.1 GCA_016872955.1 Planctomycetota bacterium | reverse complement strand
AAAGGCTGCCAGGACCGCGAACCAAGCAGACACGAAATCCCCGGCTGAGGCTGCGGTCAACCGGCCCGTACCAGAGGCGGCAGGCCGACCGGCACCTCCCGGCGGTGCCGAGCCACGACCCGCCGCGGATCACGCGGTAGCGGTCACGCGGCAGCAGCTCCTCGCCAAGCGCCGTCGGCCCGGCAGACAACAGCGCCGAGAGGATCTGCCACCGATGCCGAGCGGCCTCACTGTCTGAGTCACCATCGACGTGTCGCCGATACCTCGCCTCGCCCCACTCGTCGTGACACCACTCCAACACGTTGCCATGGATCCCGAAGAGACCCAGCGGGTGCTGCTCAGGGGCCTCTGGGTCCACTGGCTCCGTCACGTCGTGCGTGCGACTCGAGGAATTGGCGTCGTACCACCCGACCCGCCCAAGGGCCGCTTCACCGTCGCCGTTCCAATACTCCGTATCGCTTCCGGTGCCGCTGCCGCCCCCGCGGCAGGCGAATTCCCATTCCGGCTCCGTCGGCAGGCAAAACAGGTAGCCCGCAGGAGGCTCTTTGCCGGCGGCAAATGTGCCATTGCGCGAGAGCCAGTCGCAAAACGCCAGCGCGTCGTACCACGACACCTGCTCGACCGGTCGCCGGCTCGTGTCCGCGCCTTGGCTGGCCGGGCTGTGGTAGCTCGGCGACGCACCAGGTGGCTTGCCCCACGGGGGCCTGTCGGGATACCACCGCTCAGCATCGATCCCGGGCCACACCGCGGCCCATTGCTCCTGCGTCACGACGAACGTGCCCAGAAAAAAGTCGTGGTCGATCACGACCCGATGGATCGGCTCCTCATCGGCAAACTCGCCCCGCGCTCCCATCCGAAATCCGCGCGGGCCGGTCGCCGGCACATGCCGCAGAAACAACTCGATCGGGGCACCTCCACCGGCAAGCGCGGGCAAGTTAACGATCACGTCGGCCGCCTCGCGGGCGGCAGCCCAGATCGCGGCGGCGGATAGGGTCGATTGGCTCATCGGCCTTGGTCGCAGGTTGCCTCTGGTCGTCGCATCAAACTGCCCCGCCGGGGACCTTCTGCACCGTGATTGGCCGCACTGGCCCGGAGCATGTCGGCCCCCGGCGGGGGCTCACTGGGTTCGTCCCATCGCTCCGCTGGCGTTGGCCTGAAGCCGCCGCGCGACAGGCGATGGGCGCGGGAAGGCGCGTCGTCCGGCAGCCTCGGCTGTCGTATCGCGAACCAAGCAGACACGAAATCCCTGGTTGTGGTTGCGGTCATCCGGCCTGTTCCTGTTGCGGTAGGCCGACCGGCACCTCCTGGCGGTGTTGTTCCACGACCCGCCGCGGATCACGCGGTTGCGGTCCCTGCACCTCCCCTGGCAGACGATTTCCGCCGCTCGCCGCGACGACCCTCCGCCAAGCGATATCATCCCCTCTTGCCGCATGGGCGAAAAGGGCCCGCGCCCGGGCCTGAAGCGCTGGATCGTCGATCGTGCCGCGGCGCCAACCGCGCTCGAGGCTCCGCAGGCGACGGCGCAATCGGCGCCGGCCGAGCCGATTGAGTCGCAGCCGGTCGGGGTAGACCACGAACCCCAGCCAGGGGATCCCGACAGCACAGCGGTTGACGATATCGGCCCCATTGGCCTCGAGGCCAAGCGCGGCGAGTCGATCGCGGATCGCGGCCCGGCAGCGATCGAGCGCCACCCGATTCCCGCAGAGGAGAAAGTCGTCCATGTAGCGGAGGTGCGCGGAGGGGCGGCAGACCTCGACCAGATGGCGATCGACCGTATCGAGAAAAAAGTTGCCGAGATACTGGCTGGTCAGCGCCCCGATCGGCAGCCCGCAGCCCGGGGCGGTGTGGTAGCTCGCCAACAGCCTCTCGAACAGGCCCAGCAGGCGGCGCTCGCGAAACCGGCGCTCGAGCGCCCTGTTGAGCAGGTCGTGGGAGACCGAATCGTAGTACTTTCGGACGTCGACCTTGAGAAACCACTCGCAGCTCGCGGCAGCCCGCCGAGCCGCGCGCAGAGCGGCATCCTGCCCCCGCCCCGCGCGGCAGGCGAAGCTCGTCGGCAGGGCTCCGCGCTCGAACACCTTTCCCGCGACCGCGACGATCGCATGGTGGACGACGCGATCCCGAAACGACGGCGCCCGGATCATCCGCGACTTCGGATCGCGGATCGGAAACGAGCGGTAGCCATCGAACTGAAACGCGCCCGCTGTAAGCGCACCGCCGATCGCGGCCAATTCGCCGTCAAAGCGGTCGAAAAACCCGCGGACTTCG
>VGYP01000480.1 GCA_016872955.1 Planctomycetota bacterium | reverse complement strand
CCCGACAACTGAACGTCATCTTCGTCGCCGCCGGCGGGAACAGCTCGGCGAGCGACGCCGGCGTATCGCCGAGCCCCTTTGGAAATTGTTCGGTCAGCACCCGGTCGACCCCCAACAGCCCGGCCGCGGTCGCCAGCCGCCGGCACCGATCGATCAGCCGTTCCGCGGCCGGCATCGCCGCCAGGAGCCGCTCCTGCACGTCGATCACCACGAGCAACGAAGTGGCTGGCATCAGTCGCATGGCCCGGATGATATCCGGATCGGCGGTCCGGCAGGATCGAGGGCGGCGACCGCGGCAGCGGCCGTCTCCTCGCGGCCCCGGAAGGTGAGCGTGCGGCCGAACGGCGAGTCGACCGTGATCTCGACGTCGAAGCGCTCGGTCGGCAGGGCGGCGGCGATCCGCTCCGGCCACTCGACAAATACCCAGCCCTCGGCCGCGATCGCGTCGTCCCAGCCGGTCTCTGACAACTCGGCCACGCCCCCAAGCCGGTACAGGTCGGCGTGCACGATCCTCCCCCATGGCATCCCCGGCACGGCATGTTCGTGGATCAGCCCGAACGTCGGGCTGACCACGTCGGCAGGATCGACCCCGACGGCGGCCATCACCCACTTCACGAACGTGGTCTTGCCCGCCCCCAGATCGCCGGACAACGCGACGAATGCCCGTCGGGGGAGGACCCTGGCGAACGCCGCGGCGAGACCCGCAAGGCCGGCCTCGTCGGGGACGAGGAACGTCCGAATCGTCGGTTCAGGGTCCGTCCGCGATGGCATGCTGGTACCCGGTCCTGGGCAACGGCCGGCGACCGCCGTCGGCCGTCCGTGCAAAGAGTCCCTGGCCGGCGACCACCTCGCCGATGATCGTAAACGGCGTGTCGAAGGGGGGCGAACCGCAACTCGCGACGAGCCGGTGGGCCTCCTCCGGTGGCATCGTCAGCACCAATTCGAAGTCCTCGCCATCGCCGAGGGCATGATCGAGCGGCGTGCGGCCCGCCGCCGTGGCCGCCGCCCGGATCGCATCGGGATGGATCGGCACGGCCCTGAGATCGAGCACCACCGCCGTGCCGCTTGCCTCCATCATGCGGCCGACGTCGAGCGCGAGCCCGTCGCTGACATCGATCGCGGCATGCACGGTGAACCCAGCCGCGATCGCCGCGGCCTCCCGGCACCGCGGCACCACCGCCAGGTGTCGGCCGAGCAGGCTGCCGCCGAAGGCGCCGCTGGCAACCACCAGATCACCCGGGCGGGCACGATCCCGCCGCCACGCGTTCCCCGGCGCAACGCTGCCGATCGCGGTGGTCGAAATCACCAGTGGTCCGTCCCAGGTGTTGGTGTCGCCGCCGGCCAGCGCAACCCCATGGGCGGCGGCGAGCGCGGCGATGCCGGCCTGCAGTTCGCGGCCGAGCGTCACGGCCTCGGCCCGCGGCAGAGCCACGGCCACGACGACCGTCTCGGGCCGGCTGCCCATGGCCGCCAGGTCGCTGAGGCTGACGGCCAAGGCCTTGTGGCCGACGAGCCACGGCGAGCAGTCGGGCCCAAGCACGAAATCGATGCCCTCCATCAGCATGTCGACGGTGATCACCGTCCGCCGCAGCGCCGGTGGACGAAGCACGGCCGCATCGTCGCCCGCAGGCACTTCCAGCCGCGGATCGGCAGGCAGGGTCGCGAGCAGGGCGGCCACAAACTCGTTCTCGGATGGCATCGACGATTCCCGATGACCGTTGTCGAACGGTCCAGTATAGCGCGGGATCGCCGGTGGCCGCAGATCAGCGGCGGATCGTGTCGGAGACGATGTGGCCGAAGAGCGTCTCGCGACCGCGCAGCACGTAGAACTTGATCGGATTGAGATGGTCCTCGACCGAGCGATCGAGGATGTAGACCACGTTGTCGAGTGCGATCGTCTCCCAGACGTGCAGCCCAACCAGAATGTCGCCCGCGCGGATGCCCTGCTCGGCCGCGGGGCCGCCCTCCCGGACGTCGGCCACCAGCAGCCCGCCGCGATACCGGGACTGCAGCTTCTGCACCGTCGCCGCCGGCAGCGGCTCGAGCCTCAGCCCCACCTCCTGCCAGCAGCGGTCGCCAATCGATGCCCCGTCGCGCTGCCGGACCGCCAGCGACAGCTCCAGCCGCTCCTCGTCACCGGCACGCACCACGGTCACCGGCACCCGCTCACCGGGCTTCCGGCCCAGCAGCGCCCGCTCGATGTCGAGCTGGTGGGTGACCGCCGTATCGCCGACCTGTTTGATCAGGTCGCCCGCCTTCATGCCGACGCTCT
>VGYP01000479.1 GCA_016872955.1 Planctomycetota bacterium | reverse complement strand
CCAAGTCTGGCACGGGCACCGGCGGCGACGACGTGCTGGGTGGCCGCGAGCTGCGGCAGCTCAACCGTAAACGGACCACCGATCAAGGCCGGGGCCTCGGCGACGATGACGGGCCGCTCCGCCGGCGGCGGGGCAGTCGGCCCCGGAAGTCCGGGATGTCGACGGCCGCTCCGCGGAAGACCAACGCCTCCATCCAGGTGCCGTGCACGGCGCGGGCCTTTTCGGAGGCGATCGGCCTGGCGGCCAGCGAGGTGCTCAAGAAGCTGCTTGCCTTCGGCATGGAGTCGATGCCGAGCATGAGTTCGATGCTCGACCGCGACACCATCGAACTGTTGGCAGCTGACCTCGGGGTGCAGCTCGATCTCAAGACGGCCGAGAACCTCGAGAAGGAGCTCCTGGCCGGGTTCGACGCCGTTGACGAGGACCCCGCCCTGCGGCAGCAGCGTGGCCCGGTGGTCACGTTTCTCGGCCACGTCGACCACGGCAAGACGTCGCTGCTCGACAAGATCCTCGGCAGCGACGTGGCCGCCCGCGAGAGTGGCGGCATCACGCAGCACATCCGCGCCTACACGGTCGATCGCCACGATCGGCCGATCACCTTCGTCGACACCCCCGGCCACGAGGCCTTCACGCAGATGCGGGCGCGGGGCGCGAACGTGACCGACTGCGCCGTGGTGGTGGTGGCGGCCGACGACGGCATCATGCCCCAGACCGAGGAGGCGATCAGCCATGCCAAGGCCGCAGGCGTGCCGATCGTGGCCTGCATCAACAAGATCGACCTGCCGGGCGTTGACGTCGACCGCATCTACCAGCAGCTGGCGGCCAACGAGCTGCTGCCGAGCGAATGGGGCGGCGAGACGGAAGTGGTCAAGACCAGCGCCGTGACGGGCGCGGGCGTCGATTCGTTGCTTGACACGCTGCTGACGATCGCCGATCTCCACGACCTCAAGGCCAATCCCGACCGTGCGGCCGTCGGCGTCTGCCTCGACGCCTCGATCCACGAGGGCCGCGGCGTCGTCGCCTGCATGCTGGTGCAGAAGGGGACTTTGCGGGTGGGCGACTCAATCGTCTGCGGCGAGGCCAGTGGCACCGTCAAGGCGATGTCCAACACGCAGACCCGCCGCAAGGTGACCGAAGCGGGCCCGTCGCAACCCGTGTTCGTCACGGGCCTCGGCGTCGCCCCGGGTGCGGGCGAGCGGTTCCAGGTGGTCGATTCGATCGCCCGGGCCCGCGAGGTAGCCATGAAGCGGTCCGACCCTCGAGACCCTGGCCAGTCGCCTCGGCACCCAGAAGACACCCACGCTGAACCTGATCCTCCGGGCCGACGTCCGCGGCTCGATCGAGGCGCTCCTGAAGGAGTTCCAGAAGCTCGAGCATCCGGAGGTGAAGATCCGCGTCCTGCAGGCGATGGTGGGGGGCGTGACCGAGGCCGACGTGGCACTCGCCGACGCATCCGACGCGGTGATCATCGCCTTCAACGTGGCGGCCGATGAGCGGGCCCGTGCGGCCGCCGACGAGCGGGGCGTGCAGATCCGCCGCTACGAGATCATCTACCAGGCCACCGACGACCTGCGAAAGGCGCTCGAGGGCATGCTCGCGCCGGACAAACGGGAGACGGAACTCGGCCGGGCGGTGGTGCAGCGGACCTTCAGCATCAGCCGCCTAGGCGTGATCGCCGGCTGCCGGGTGATCGCGGGCATCATCGCCCGCAATGCCAGGCTGCGGGTGATCCGCGACAGCCAGGTGCTCGGCGACTACGCGATCGATTCGCTGAAACGCGAGAAGGACGACGCCCGCGAGGTCCGTGACGGACTGGAGTGCGGCATCAAGCTGGCGGGCTTCAACGACATCAAGGAGGGGGACATCCTCGAGTGCTACCGGATCGAGGAAGTCGCCCGGACCCTCTCGTGAGCACGCGACGACTCCTCAAGGCGGCCGAGGCGGTGCGGGAGGTGGTCAGCATGGCCATCCTGACGGAGGTCCGCGATCCGCGGATCAAGGACGTGACCGTGACCCGGGTCGAGATGGCGCCCGACATGCGGTCCGCGACGGTCTTCGTGTCGGTGATGGGCAGCCCCGCCCACGAACGGCGGGCCCTGCAGGGGCTGGCCAACGCGTCTGGCTTTCTGCAGGCCCGGATCGCCGACCGCATCGAGACCCGTTACACGCCCCGGCTGCGCTTCGAGGTCGACGCCGGGGTCAAGCACTCGCTCGAAATCGCCCGCCTGCTCGGCGAGGTGCTCCCCGCCGCGGCGTCGACCGACGCCGGCTCC
>VGYP01000478.1 GCA_016872955.1 Planctomycetota bacterium | reverse complement strand
CGCGATCGTCGGCGGCGGACGTCGCTGCTCGTGCAGGCGATTCGCATCGGCGATGCGACGATCACCGCACTCCCCAACGAGGTGTTCGCGATCACGGGACTGAAGCTGCGGATCCGCTCGCCGGCCAGGATCCACTTCACGATCGAACTGGCCAACGGTGCCGAGGGCTATATCCCGCCGCCGGAACAGCATGTCTTGGGAGGCTACACGACCTGGCCGGCGCGGACGGCGGGACTGGAGGTGGCCGCCGAGCCCACAATCGTCGAGACGCTCGTCACCGCGATCGAGGAGGTGACCGGCCGGCCGCGGCGGCAGCCGGCCAACCAGGGCGGATCGGCCGCCGGCAAGGTGCTCGCCGCCAGGCCGATCGGCTACTGGCGGTGCGACGACGAGGGCACGAGCCTGACGAACGCCGTCACGGGCGGCCCGGCGGCCGACATGACCCCCGGCTTCGCCTGGTATCTGCAGGGCGCCGGCAGCGGCGTGGGCAAGTCCGCCCGTCTCGTCTCGGGGCCGTTTGCGCGGGGCGGACTGGTTAATCGCGCTGTTCATCTCGCCGGCGGTGCGGCGGAGCTGCCGGCGAGTCGCCGATAGGCGATGCCACACTCGTGCTCTGGCTGTGGCTGGGTGAGCCGTCCGGCGCGTCGGTGCGGCAGGGCCAGGTCTGTCGCGGACTCACCGCCGAGCCGCTGCTCGCCCATCAGGACGCCGCCCACGAGGTCCGCTTCTCGCTCGGGGACGCACGGGGCGAACCGGGCCTCCGCGCCGACCATTGGCATCAGCTCGCGATCGTGCGACGGGCCGCCGCGGTCGCCGTGGGCGTCGACGGGGCGGCGAGTCCCCACGTCCGCGGCGCGGCGGGGCCAATCGTGATCGGCGCAGGCCTGCAGGGCAAAATCGACGAGATCGCCCTCTTCGACCGGCCGCTGTCCGCGGACGAGATCACCGCGTTGTGGCAGGCCGGCACGGCGACCGCCGGACGCTGACGGACGCCTGGCCGCCGGCGCACTAGCGCGGTCGGCCCCCGGTCGTCGATCTCGCGGGCCAGTCGAGCACCTGGCCGTCGGCGAGTAGCCGCTCGCGGAGCGGACCGTAGTCGACGTCCTGGATCGCGCACGCTGCCTCGATGGCCAGGGCCGCCGACGACGACTGGCCGAGCACCATGAACACCGGTTCCATCCGGATCGAGCCGAAGGCGATGTGGGAGGCCAACAGGCAGACCGGCGCGAGCAGGTTTTCGCACTCGTCGCGACGCGGGCGGATGCTCCGCCAACGGATGCCGTACGGACTCACTCGCACCTCGACGTCCCCCTCGTTGCGGACGGTGCCCGTCGGCGTGACGTACCGCTGGCAGTGGTGGGAATCCATGGTGTAGGCGGCCAGCCCCACCGGATCGTCGGCCATCCGCCCTCCCGGACAATCGTGCTGGGTCATCACGTCGTCGCAGATCATCCGCCGCGCCTCGCGGACGTAAAGCTGATGGGGTCAGGTGTCGGTGTCGACGAACTCGTGCTTCGCCAGCCCGAGCCGCCGCGTGTGGCCCGCACCTGCTCCGGCACGCGGGAGTGGTTGGCGAGCATCCACATCAGCCCCTGCTGGTAGCGACGATGCTCGGCCACAATGCGGTCCCGGGTCTCGCGGTCGGCCTCGGGGTAGGCGTGGTTGCCCCCGATGTAGTCGGTGCTGCTTGCAAAGTTGTTGGTGTCGGTCTTGCGATTGGGCATGAAGATCGGGTTCCATGGCACCCGCCGGTCGCTGGCCTCGAAGTCCCGCAGCAGCAACGCGTGCAGCCGCTCGTCATAGTCCGCGAGCTTCGGCCAGTCGCGGCGGTTCTCCGGCACGTCGGTGGTGCAGACCCCGAACGCCGCGTCGACCCCCGCCTCGGCGAGCCATACACGGAACACCCGCTCGGCAACGTGCGGCTCAAAGGTCCACAGCTCCCCTTCGCCCGCCGCTTGACGCCCGCTTGGAAAGTCTGCCCGCTTCTCCCAGCGCTAGGCCTCGTCGCGGGCATAGGAACGGCCGAGCCGCCGGTAGAACTCGCAGGACAGCCCGCCAATCGTGGCTTTGTTGCCGATGTCGGTCGCGCCGAGGCCTCCAGCCGAAAGCCCCCCAACTGCCGCCCCGGTTCCACGACGATCACGCTGCGGCCCATCGCACGAGCCTGGACGGCGGCCGCCATCAGCAGCGGCATGATCCAGTTCCGCCGGGCCGCCGCCCGCTGTACCAGCGATTCGCTCCCTCTGGCCACGGGTTTTATCCCGAGCGGGACCT
>VGYP01000477.1 GCA_016872955.1 Planctomycetota bacterium | reverse complement strand
GTCGGTGGACCGGTTGATCTCGAGAAACGAGTCCTGCGTGGCCTCGTAGCCGGCCCCGCGGCAGACGAGGGGATGGCGATAGATCCGCCCGGTGCCCCAGTCACAGGTGTACGGCTGGTCGTTGCAGGCCGCCGGCATCCAGGGCTCGTCGATCCAGCAGGCGCCGGTGCCGGAACCGCCGCCATAGTCGGCCAGGGGTGCGACCACCTCGTCGGCGAAGTGCATGTAGCGCCGCGGATAGCCGTGATCCTCGAGGCCGGTGAAGGCGTGCAGCCTCACGTTCCAGCCGCCGCCGTCGTTGGTGTTGTCGCGGGCGATCATGTCGAGCAGCGGGCCGACGGCGGCCTCGAGATTGTTTCGCGTGCCACGGGCGAAGAGGTCGAGGCCGCTGCCGTCGGGGCGAAACCTCACGAGGCCACCCCCGCGAAGCTGCAGCCGCCGACCGTCCGCCCCCTCGGCCTCGAGGAAGCCGAAGTCGCCGATCACCGCATAGATCCAGCCGTCGATGCCGACCGCCAGGCCGTTACTCGTATGGTCGGCCGGCCGCTTGGAGTAGTCGAACGCGATCCCGCTGACCAGCCGCGTCCGCTCCTCGGCCCTGCCGTCACCGTCCACGTCGCGGAACGCCGTCACGTGCGGGGGATGGAGCACCACGAGCCGGCCGTCGACGAACACGAGGCCGCGGGGCGCGTCGAGGTCGTCGACGAACTCCACGACCTCGTCGGCCGCCCCGTCGGCGTCGCCGTCGCGGAGCCGGAGCACGCGACCGCGGCGAGGATCGCGCCCCAGCGACCCGTTGCCGTCGCTCGACACGTAGAGCGTCCCGGCGGGCGTGGCGGCCACGAACACCGGATAGTTCGCCTGGGCCGCCGTGGCGAAGATCGTGCTCGTGAAGCCGGCCGGGGGTCGCACTTCGCCACGGAGCTTCGCGACCTCCCTGTCTCGCGCCACCGCGGCCAGGCCAGGCACCGGCGTGCCGGCCGGCGCGATTAGCCGCACCTCACGGAGACTGGCCCAGCCCGGCCCGCCCTGGAACGTCACCCGCACCCCACGCACGTCGCTGCCCGCCTCGCCCGTCACGTCGTGGGCCGCGGGGCGGCGGCCGCCGCCGCCCGCATCGACGACGGTGGTCCAGGTCGACCCATCGCGGGTGGTCTCGACCGTGTAGCGGTAGTCGCGGCCGGGAAACTCCCAACTCACCTCCACCGCCACCAGCTGCTGCGGTTTCTCGAAGTCGGCCCGCCACCACTGGGGCGCCGAACCATCGGCGGCGCACCATCGGGTGGCCTCGTCCCCGTCGAGGGCGTTGGCGATCGCGTTCTCCGGCTGTTCGCTCGACGCCGACGCCGTCGCCAGACCGGCGAGGTTGGGCCGGTTGGATTCGGCCGCCAGACCACCCCCGGCCGCCACCCAGGCCGCGCTCAGCCCGCTCAAGAGGCCCGCCGCGGCGTGCGAGCGGCCGCTGGAGGTGCTGGAGAACCGAGCCACTCCCCAAGGATATCCAGCCCGCGACGGCGACCGCAAATCTTCAGCCCGGCCGAGACGCGTCATAGACTGGCATCGCGGCGGGTCGGCCGCTTGACAGGAGGTCACCCCGGGGACGTCGCTCGCATGCAGCTTGGCCTCATCAACTCGGCCTTCGCGCAGGCTGGCCGGGGCACCCGCTTCGGCCTCGAGGCCACCAAGCGACTCGGCTTCGACACGGTCGACATCTTCACCGACCCGTTCGACATCGACGCTGCGGAGCGGCGACTGGTCCGCGAGACCTGCCGCGACCTCGAACTGCCGATCGTCAGCCTCTGCTGCGTGGCCCTGGGCCTGATCGATTTCAACCCCTCGGTCCGTCGCTTCCACCTCGACCGCACGCGGGCGTTTCTCGACCTGGCGGCCGAACTCGGCTGCTCCAATCTGCTGCTCGTGCTGGGCGAATACGTCTGGCAACGGGAGGTCATCCCGCCGGCCGAGCAGTGGTCGCTCGCGGTGGAGGCCTGCCGCGACCTGGGCCGGCGGGCCGCCGACCACGGCCTCGCGATCGCGATCGAACTCGAGCCCTTCAAGCTGTCGCTCGTCAACTCGATCAACACGATGCTCCGGCTGCTCGACGACGTCGGGCTGCCCGACACCGTGCGGGCCAACTGCGACATCTCCCATCTGCACCTGGTCCACGCAGCCCCTGCCGAGGTCGCCCGGCTGGCCGGCCGGATCGAGCACGTCCACGTCAGCGACTGCGATGGCCGGGTGCACGGCGACTTGCCGCCGGGCCGCGGCGTGACTCCGATCGCCGACT
>VGYP01000476.1 GCA_016872955.1 Planctomycetota bacterium | reverse complement strand
GGGTGTCGGAGACGGTGGCCTCTCCTACGTCTCCCGGGATCACCGATCCCTCCTCGTCACGTGGCGCACTTGCCGCGAGGTCCGCCGATCCGTGGTCATTCCCGAGCGGCGGCGGGTCGCCAGTGGCTCCTGCGACCGGAAGTGCAGCGGCGATTGCAACTTCGTCAACGGCAGTCGGCGGTTTGCCGAGCGCGCCGCTCCCGGTTGGACTGCTCGCGCGGTCTTTCGATCCCGGCAGGAGCATGACCAGTCCTAGACCGAGTGCTGCGGTGGCGATCGCGACGCCCCCCGCGATCAGCAGTCGGGAACGGAGGGTTCGCGGCACCGCGGCGACGAGTCGACTGTTGCTCGGTGAGGTCAAAGGGGGCGAGGGTTCGAGCGTATCGGCCGAAACACTGCGGCCGTTCGAGGGCGCCGGCGACTCCTCCGTGGTGATCGGCGGCGGTTTCCGATCATCCGGCATGACCAGCGCGCGCAGGTCCGTGGCGATCCACAGGGGACTTTTGCACTGCGGGCAAGAGCCGAGCTTGCCGCCGTGGCGGTCGTCGCTCGCGATCAGCATCTGGCAGGCCGGGCACATCAACCGATGCTGCGGGACCGTTGGCGGCGGAGCGATTTCGGCGAGCACCGCAGCGGCGAATTCGCTGCAGTTGGAAAACCGCCGGTCGGGTTGCTTCGCCAGGCCTCGGTGCACGGCTTCACCGACCGAGCGGGGGAGGTCGGGGCGGGCGACGCGCAAACGCTGCGGTTCCTGCGTGACCTGGGCGATCATCCGGGCCGTGGGGCTGTCGCCGGTGAGCGGCAGGCGGCCGGCAAGCATCTCGTACACGACGACCGCCAGCGCGTATTGGTCGCCTGCCGGGACCGTTGCCCGCCTTGAAGGACATGGGGGTCCATGTAGTCGGGGGTGCCGAGCACGGTCCCGGTGTCGGTGAGCGAGGGGTCGGTAGCGACGAGGTCGTCGCTCACACGCGCCAGGCCGAAATCGCTGACGAGTGGTCGCCCGTGGCCGTCGAACAGGATGTTGTCGGGTTTGACGTCCCGATGGACGAAGCCGAGCGCATGGACATGGTCCAGGGCGCTGGCCACGTCCGGCAGCCAGCGGTAGAGAAGCGCCGCGTTGCCAGGCTGGACCGTGCCATCGCGGCGCGGCCGCCGCAGCGCGAGGCTGCCGCCGGCGAGGTAAGGCATGACGGCAAACGGCCGGCCGTCGCACGTGCCGTCGTCGATGATCGGCACGACGTGGGGATGATCGATCCTTCGCAGGACCTCCATCTCGCGGCCGAACCGGGCGAGAAACACCTCGGGTTCTCGGGCCCGCTCCACGGGGATCTTGACGACGACATAGCGTTCGCCCGGACCGTCCCAGGCGCGGTAGACCACACCCATGCCGCCAGCCCCGATCCGGGCGACGATGTGGTACCGGCCACCGAGCACGCGGCCGATCAGCGGGTCAGGGGCCGAAGTAGGGGCAGCCATCGGGATCACCAGTTGAGGCTCGGCCGCCGTGCGGGTGAAGACCCCACGGGACACTCGGTTCAGGAATATCTCTCTCCCTGGATATTCATGCGTTGCCGGTCGAAAAAACACGCCACGGCGTGTCTCACGAATTTTGGGTGCGTTTTCCCGCTCGTTTTGCGTTTCCTGGTCCCGATCCGACAGCACGACTCCGGCCCCTGGCGCTCGGTGGGGACAGGCACCATGTTCGTGACGGCTCATGGCGGCATCGTCGAACAGGAGCTCGCGGCCGGGGAGCGGTTCGTGCTCGACAACCGCAACATCGTGGCGTTCAGCGACGGGATGGAGTTCGAGTCGGTGGTGCTGGCGGGTTCACTCAAAGACTCGTTCCTGTCGGGTGAGGGGTTCGTGGTGCGGTTCACCGGTCCCGGAAGCGTGCTCTACCAGACCCGCGCGCGGCCATCGCTGGGCCTGCTCCGCGGGCTGTTCCAGTCGCTCGTCTGACGGTCCGTGTCCAAAACCATCCCTGGCCCAGACCGGGCGCGAGACGGCAGGCTCATCCTTACCGGCCGCGGGACGGCCGGCTCATCCAGACCACGCGGTCGACCGCGGCAAACGCCGAGGGTTTTCCGGGTCGCCGTCGGCCGCATCCCGCCACCGAGCACTCTGTCTACAGTCTGCCACGCGTCGCGCACGAGGATGGACGATGCCCGAACGACCGCTCCCGACCCCGCGGCGGTTGGCGACCCCCGATCGCGGTGAACTCCTGCGTGCCCATTCCCGGCGCGAGCGCTTGGCGCTGGTCGTGCTGTCGCTCGAGGTGGCGATCGCGTGCG
>VGYP01000475.1 GCA_016872955.1 Planctomycetota bacterium | reverse complement strand
GTCGGCCTCGGCAAGACGATCAGCGCCGGGTTGATCGTCAGCGAGCTCATGAAGCGCGGGCGGGTGGCGCGGGTGCTGGTGATCTGCCCGAAGATCCTCATCGATCAGTGGGTCGAGGAGCTCGGGTCGAAGTTCGGCATCGATGCCTATGGGGCCACCGGCGCCGAGCTCCCGGGCGCGGCCCATCGGACCGAGCCGGTGATCGTGACCACCTACCAGTCGGCGAGCGGATTCCTCGAGTCGGGGCAGGCGAGCGGATTCGACATGCTGATCCTCGACGAGGCGCACAAGGTGCGAAACCTCCACGGGTCGCCGACGCCGCCAAGGATGGCCAAGGCGATCTTCGAGGCCCTCCGGGCACGGGCCTTCAAGTATGTGCTCATGCTCACGGCCACGCCGATCCAGAACCGGCTGTGGGACATCTATTCGCTCGTCGATTGCCTCGCCGTCGCCCGGGGGCATACCAACCCGTTCGGAAACCCTTCGCAGTTCGCGGCGCGGTTCATCGCCGATGGCAAGCAGGTCGCCCGACGGTTGCGGAAGGAGCATGTCGAGGAGTTTCGGAAGATCGTCGGGTCGTACATGTTTCGCACGCGCCGGGGCGAGGCACGGCTCGTGTTTCCCGAGCGGAACGTGAAGACGTATCCGGTGAAGGCGACTGCGGAGGAGACGGAGCTCGAGCGGATCGTCAGCGGGGCGATCGCGAAGTTTTCCGCGGTCGAACAGACCAGTCTGCTCGTGGCGCTGATGAGCAGCCCGGCCGCCCTCGCCCACCAGGTGGCCCACATGGCCAGGCCCGGGTCGCAAGCCGCCGAGATCGCCCGCGAGGTGGGGGCGCTGGCGGGGCGCGTGGCGATGCCGGCGAAGGCGAAGCAATTGCTCGAGATCGTCGGCATCCTGCGGCCCAAGCGGCCCGACTGGCGCATGGTGGTGTTTACCACGCGGCGGGAGACGCAGGCGATGCTCGGGAAGGTGCTGGCCGACGCGGGGGTGTCGCATGGATTCATCCGCGGCGGTGAGCCGGCGGCGAATCGCAAGACGATCGAGGCGTTTCGGAAGAAGGATCCCGAGATCCACGTCGTGATCTCCACCGATGCGGGCGCGGAGGGGGTGAATCTCCAGGTCGCCAATTTGCTCGTGAACTACGACCTCCCGTGGAATCCGATGATCGTGGAGCAGCGGATCGGGCGCGTGCAGCGCATCGGTTCGCAGTTCAAGTCGGTGTGGGTGGCCAACCTCGTCCACCAAGACAGCCCCGAGCAGCAGATCGTGGCCCGCCTGATGGAGAAGCTGCAGGTGATCGCCCACACGGTCGGCGACATCGAGGCCGTGCTCGAGGCTTCCGAAGACGCCGGCAGCACGTCGCTCGACCAGCAGATCCGCAGCATGATCGTGAGCGCCTTCTGCGGCCAGGATCAGGAGCGCGCGGCCGCGATGCGAGTCGAGAGCATCGAACAGGCGAGGAAGCTGCTCGAGGAACAGGAGACGGAGATGAACGACATGCTCGGGGCGATGAGCGACCCCGATCAGGCCGACATCCCGATGCCGAAGCTCACTCCCGCCGCGCCGTCGATGCCGCTGGCCAGCTTCGTCCTCGCGGCGCTCGAGCGCGAAGGCTGGGCCGTCGCCGACGATGGCACGGGACTGTTCACGGGCCACGATGCCAACAGGGAACGGGTGCAACTGGCGTTCGATGCGGGGGTTCTCGAGCGGCATGTCCGGCCCGGGGTGTTCATGGGGCAGGCCCCGCAGCTCTACCAGCCGGGCAAGCCCGCCTTCGAGCGGCTCGTGCAGCGCTGGATCGACCGCAGCGCGGTGCACGGGGCCGACCAGCGGCTGTCGCGCGAGGAGACGGCGGCGATCGCCGCTCGATGGTCGGGTGAGATCCCGGGGGCGTCGTACATCGGCTGCGAGCCGGTCGCCGGCCGCGCCACGGTCACCGGCCGGGTGCACTGCCGAGCCCGCGCGGCCAATGCCGTCGACAGCTACGAGAAGGTCGTCGCCATCGAGATCACGGCCGTGGCCGAAGGCGCGGTGGCGCCGTTCGATGCGGCGCAGGTCCATCCCAAGACGGTTTTCCCCGACGTGGAACGGCTCGTCGAGGCGCGCGCGGCCGAAGATCCCGATATCGGGCAATTCCGCACGTTCTACCAGCAGCGTCTCGAGCGCGAGCTCGCCAAGACCGATGCCGGGGAACGCCGGGAAAAACTCGTCAACGATCTCGCCCCGGGCGTGACGGCGGAGGCGGCCGCCGTGGAATACGTTGTCGGCGGCGAGCAAGCGGTCGACGTCGCCT
>VGYP01000474.1 GCA_016872955.1 Planctomycetota bacterium | reverse complement strand
CGACCTGGCAGGTGCGGGAGAATCTCCTCGCCCGGGTCGCCTGGTACGAGTCGCTGGGCCGGCCGAGTTTCAACCAGTACTCGGGCGGGCTCACGCTGCCCGATGTCGAGGCGCCGCCCAGCAACACCAACCGGCTCGTGGTCAACAATGTCGGGATCAAGGCGTGGCGGGCGCGGAGCACGAAGGTGAGCCTCGAATACTACTTCGAGCGCGTGGGGCAGCTGTCCGTCGGCGCGTTCCGGCGGGACTTCGAGAACTTCTTCGGCAGCACCGTGCTCGACGCCACCCCGGGGTTCCTCGGCCTCTACGGGCTCGATCCGACCGTGTACGACCCGTACGACGTCGCGACCCAGTACAACCTCGCCACCCGGGTGCGGATGGAGGGTTACAACGTGAACTACCGCCAGGCGCTCACCTTCCTGCCCCACTGGGCGCGCGGGGTGCAGTTCTACGCGAACGGCAGCGCCCAGCGCGCCACCGGGGACGGCGCCGCCAATTTCGCCGGCTACTTCCCCAAGAGCGGCAACTGGGGGATCAGTCTCTCCCGGCCCCAGTACAACGTCCGCCTGAACTGGAACTATCTCGGCCGCCAGCGCCGCGGCCTCGTCAACGGCCGCGGCCTCGAGCCCGGCACGTACAACTGGGGCTCCAAACGCTCCTACATCGACGTCTCCGGCGAATACGCGATCACGCGGCGCCTCGCGGTCTTCGCGAACCTGCGCAACGTGAACCAGCCGGTCGACGACGTCGAGATCGCCGGACCCAACACCCCAGCCTACGCCCAACTCCGGCAGCGCCAGGACTTCGGCTCCCTCTGGACCATCGGGATCAAGGGCAGCTTATGAGCCCTCCGACGCCGACCGGCGGCCCCCTCCCCCGCCGCACCGGCCTCGCCCGGCTCGCCGCGGCCGTCCTCCTGCTGGCCGGGCCCGCCACGGACGCCCGCGCGGCCACGTGGCCCCGGAAACCCAACCTCGTCCTCATCCTGGCCGACGATCTCGGGTACGGGGACCTGCAGTGCTACAACCCGCAGCGCGGGAGGATTCCCACGCCGAATCTCGACCGGCTCGCCGCCCAGGGCCTGCGCTTCACCGACGGCCACTCCGCCTCGGGCGTCTGCTCGCCGTCGCGCTACACGCTCCTCACCGGCCGCTACCCTTGGCGCACCCGGCTGCAGGCGGGGATCGTCGGTGTGTTCGGTGCGCCGCTGATCGCGCCCGACCGGCTCACCGTCGCCTCGCTGGCCCGACAACACGGCTACCGCACGGCCGCGATCGGCAAGTGGCACCTCGGCTGGGACTGGCCGATCCCGGCCGCGCAGGCACCGCTGTTCCGCGCCATCCCCAAGGGGGCCGCGGCCGCGACCGAGGCGCACCGCACCGCCTGGCGGGAGGTCTTCGCCCGGGCGATCCCGGGCGGGCCGACCACGCGCGGTTTCGACCTGTACTTCGGCACCGACGTGCCGAACTGGCCGCCCTACTGCTTCATCGAGAACGAGCGCACCGTCGGCATCCCGGCGGAGCTCCTCCCCGGACACCTGCTTGGCAACAACCAGGCCAGCGTGGCCGGCCCGGCGCTGCCCAACTGGAGCCTCGAGCCGATCCTGCCGGCGCTTCGCGACCGGGCGGTGCAGTTCATCTCGCTGGCCGCCCGGCAGCCCGAGCCGTTCCTCCTCTACCTGCCGCTGACCTCTCCGCACACGCCGCTCGCCGTCAACGCCGAGTGGCGGGGCCGGAGCGGCCTCAATGCCTATGCCGACCTGGTGATGGAAACCGATGCCATCGTCGGCCGCGTCCTCGAGGCCCTCGACCAAAGCGGCGTCGCGAAGGACACGCTGGTACTGTTCACCTCCGACAACGGCTGCGCCGCCTACATCGGCGTGCCCGAGCTGGAGCGGCAGGGCCATTTCCCGAGCGGCACCCTGCGCGGCTACAAGACGTCGGTTTACGAGGGTGGGCATCGCGTGCCGTTCCTCGTGCGCTGGCCCGGGGTAGTGCCGCCCGGGACCGTGTGCGATCAGCTGGTGCACCAGGCGGACGTCATCGCGACCCTCGCCGAGATTCTCGGGACCACGCTGCCCGCGCACGCCGGCGAGGACAGCTTCAGCCTTCTCCCACTGCTCCGGGGTGGAACCGCGCCCGTGCGCCCTACCGCCGTGAGTTGCGCGGGCACCGGCGTGCCGGGCTTCCGCGAGGGTCCGTGGAAGCTCGTGCTGGCCGCCGACCCCGGGGCGGGGACGGAGGTCGAGCTTTACGATCTCGCCGCGGATCCGGGTGAAACGCGCAACCTCGCGGCCGCCCAGCCGGCGCGCGTCGCCGCGATGCGGGCCGCGTTCGAGGAGATCATCA
>VGYP01000473.1 GCA_016872955.1 Planctomycetota bacterium | reverse complement strand
GTGCAGGCGGCGCGGGCAGCCGGAGGCCGCGTGCTCGCCCCTCGAGGGGAGGCGATCGCAATCGCCGCCGACAAGCAGGCGACGATCAACGCGCTCGCCGCCCACGGCGTTCCCGTGCCGGCGGGCCGCAGCCTGCCGGCCGGCCTTCCGCCGCCGGCGGACTTCCGCCTGCCCGCCGTTCGCAAGGCCCGCCACGGCTGCGGATGCGAGGAACTCCGCCTGCTGCGTTCGCACATCGGTCCGCCGGCCTCGGCGGCGATGAGGATCGAGGCGCATGCGCAGGGCACGCCGGTCGGCGTCTCGCTGCTCTGCGGCGCGGCGGGGGTGATCCCGCTCGAGCCCATGCGGCAACGCTTCACCACCGGAGACACGCCCCGCTACACCGGCAGCGAACTGCTCGACGACCCCGACCTCGCGACTCGGGCCGGCAGGTTGGGAATCCGGGCTGCCGCGGCGATCGGGGCGGAGGCGGGCTGGATGGGCGTCGACATGATGCTCGGCGACCGGCCCGACGGGCGCGACGATCGCGTGCTGGAAATCAATCCCCGCGTCACCACGTCGTTCGTCGGCCAGACCCGGCTGTTTGCGTCAAGCCTGATTGCGGCGATGATCAAGGCCGCGACGGGCGGCGTCCCGGATCTCGTGCCCGCGCCGGTCGAGCGATCCCTGGCCTGCTTCCGCATCCCCGGCGAGTGACGCCACCGGCGAACCCCATGCGACCCGCCGACGATCTGCTAGCCCTCGACATCGGTGGCGCGAACCTGAAGGCGGCCGACGGACGCGGCTGGTCGCACGCGGTCCCCTTCCCGCTCTGGAAACGATGGCGGGAACTCCCCGCGGCCCTCACGGCCCTGATCGCAGAGGCGGGGCCGCGGCGGGTCGTGGCCACGATGACCGGCGAGATCTGCGATTGCTATGCGTCGCGGGCGGTGGGCGTAGCCCACATCGCCCGAGCACTCACGGCCGCGGCCGCGACGTGCCGCGAGCCGGCGGGCATCTATCTCGTCGACGGCCGGATCGTGACGCCGAGCGAGGCCGTCGCCGACTGGCGGCTCGCCGCAGCCTCGAACTGGCACGCGCTGGCGCGGCTCGCCGCGTCGCTTACCGCCGGCGATCGGGCGTTCCTCGTCGACGTCGGCTCCACGACCACCGACATCGTGCCGCTGGAGGACGGCCGCCCCGCGCCGCGGGCCTCCGACGACGCCGGCCGCATGCTGGCCGGCGAACTCGTCTACACGGGCATGGAACGCACCGCCGTGGCGGCCATCACGCCGTGCCTGCCGCACCGTGGCGTCTGGCGGCCTGTCGCGAGCGAGGCCTTCGCCGAATCCCGTGACGCATGGCTCGTGCTGGGCGCGCTGGCCGAAGACCCCGCCGCGCACGACACTGCCGACGGCGCTCCGGCCATCCGCGAAGCCGCCCGGGTCCGCCTCGCTCGCACCATGCTGCTGGATCCCGCGGACTTCACCGCCGCCGACGTGGTCGAGGCCGCCGCGTGGATTGCCGCACGACAGGCCACCCGGATCGCACGCGCCCTTCGTCGCACGGCCCGCGGCGCCGGCGGCCCGCCCCAGACCGTCGTGCTCTCCGGCCACGGCGACGAACTCGCCCTTCGCGCCCTGGCAGCGGCCGACTGGCGGCCGACGATCCTGCATCTCGGCAGCCACCTCGGTGCCTCCGTCGCGCGGGCCGCGCCGGCCCACGCCCTCGCCTGCATCGCCCGGAAGGAGCTCGCATGAGCGAAGCCTGGCGATACGGCGACATTCGCCGCGGCCCGACCGCCGGTACCGAGGGCAGCGTGGTCAAGATCGGCGGCAGCCTGCTCGTCCGACCGGGCTGGCCGGAATCGATCGCGAACCTGCTCGCCGATTTCAGGGCCCCGCTCGTCGTGGTGGGCGGCGGCGGCGTCGTCGAAGGCCTGCGGACGATCGACGCGGCGAGCCACCCTCCCGCCGCGCTGATGCACGAACTGGCGATCGACGCGATGACGCTCTCCGCCCGGATCGTCGCCGCGATGCTCAGCCTGCCACTGGCCACCACGTGCGCCGCCGCGTCGGGGGTCATCGTGGCTCCGGCATGGCTCCGCGACCGTGGCATCGGGCAACAGCTGCCGACCGGCTGGCACGTCACGAGCGACTCGATCGCTGCGGCGGTGGCGGAAGCGACGGGCCGCGGACTCGTGCTCGCCAAGAGCGTACCGCCGCCGAATCACGGATGGTCGCTCGAGGCCCTGGCCACCGCCGGGTGGGTGGACGCCCACTTCCCGAGGGCGGCCGAGGCTGTCACCCCGATCCGCTGGGCCGCGCCCGCCTGACCTGCGTGGATTATTCCCAACACCAGCCCGCATCGGGCCGCTTG
>VGYP01000472.1 GCA_016872955.1 Planctomycetota bacterium | reverse complement strand
GAAGGGGCTGACCGCGGACGGCTTGGCACCTGGCGCGGATTCCACGCTGCGGTCGCCGACTGGCGTCGCGTGCGGCGGACCACCAGAGGGCGATGCGGCTGGGCCGTTCGTGCCGAGCTCAATCTCCATGATGCATCCCGCGTTGTAAGGCAACGTGGTCGACCTCGCCCGTCCATTCCTAGTATAAGTGAATTGGTCACGCGTGCCTATTTTCGTGCAGAAAACCCTTCGTCCATGTTTTCCAGAGGTTTTTTCAGGGAGAGGTTGGGGCGTGGAATCGCCCTTTTCTGGCGGGGCGGTCCCGCCCGCCGCCGCGGCCTCACCGCGATTCGAGCGGAAAGTCGATGGTGTTGCTACCCGCCTCGACCTCGGCCCGGAGTTCGCTCTGGGCGTGGTAGCGGACGGGCAGGCGTTCGCGGCCGATCCCGTCCTCGCTGGTCGTGATCTGCACGTCGTGCCCGCCCCGGTTTGCCCCGAGGATGTCGCGGAGGTAGGAGAGTTCGTAGCGTCCGGCGGCATCGGTAGTGCCCCGTGACGAGCGGCCGGGACCACGAGGGGTGAACACCACGAGCGCCGCCGGTAACGGGGCACCGTCGAGCGTCACCGTGCCCTCGACGCGTCCGAGCGGTGGACGATCGCTCGGTCGGCAGCCGGCGGTCAGGCAGGCCACTGCGAGGGGCAGGGCGTAGCACCCCAGAGGCTTGGCATAGCGTTCCGGGGGCTTGGCGACAACTTCCGGGGAGTCGGCGCCGACCGTAAGCCGGTGGGCGAATCGCAGAACCGCTCGCCGCGGTCTGGCCGAGTAATGGAGTGCCATCGCTGCGGATCCTTTGCGGTGTCGTCGTTCAGTCGAGCATGTCGCTGGTCACGGCGGCGCCGTCACGGATCGAGCCGAGCAGGGGCAAGGCCGCTCCGTTGTCACGGGCATCCACGAACTCGCTGATGAATCGCACCGACCCATCGCCCAACGCGAAAAAAGCGCCTCCCACATGGTCGCTGCCGGGCGACTCGAAGAACAGATTGTTGAGCCCCCCCGGATTGGAGCGGTGGGGATCGGTGGCCAGATCGAAGAGCGTCGCGACGCCCCCCACGGCCCAGCCATCCTGGCTCGTCCGGTTGTAGGTCTGGGCCGCACCGGTGCCGCCAGGAATGGGCCGCAACCGCTGCAGTTCGCCGACCAGGATGATGTTGGAGAGGCCGTCGAGCGCTGCGGCGGCCCTCCGGGGATTGGTGGCGTGGAAGATGCCATCGAGGAGTCCGGTGTCGTGCCGGACTCGAGGCGCGGTGGTCGTGGCGACCAGCGGCGTCTGCGTGGAGGCCGACATGTCGCAGAACCGGTGCCCCTCGGCCGTGTCGTTCACGAAGCCATCGAGCCGCCCGAAGCAGCCGCCGTAGTCGGTGCCGCCGCCTCGCCACGTCGAGTCGACGAGGTTCAAATGATCACCGACGCCGGTGCGGATGCCGCTGCGACGGCTGGGGCAGTAGAGGGCCGGGATATCGGTCTGTGCGACGGCGGCGTTGCCCTTGACGTTGGTCTGTGCGTTCCAGCGATCGGCCAGGGCTGTCTGTTCCATGAACGGCAGCATAAGCAGGATCCAACTGGTGCCGTGGCGGCTGCCGGCAGCGAACGAGCCGGGGGCCAGGCCTGCTTCCCGCCAGGGGTCATAGCAGCCCTCGCAGGCGTCCTTTTCGGCGACGCTGGTGGCGGCGGGGAACGCTCCCCGCTGGGACTCGTAAGCCAGGAGGGCCGTCGTGAGTTGCCGGACGTGGTTGCCACACTGTGTGCGGCGGGCCGATTCCCGCGCTGCCTGCACGGCCGGCAGCAGCATCGCCACGAGGGTGGCGACAATCGCGATCACCACCAGCACTTCCACGAGCGTGAACCCGCGGGCCGTGGCCGACAAACAAACGCCGGTTGCGGATCGCGGAAGGCGACGAAGCGAGAGAAGCGGCATCGCCAGAAGTTGCCAGGGGTGAGCCCGAGGTCACATCCAGTCCGGTGGAGTGGAGCCCTCGCTACCCGGGTAGTATAGAATCTCGTCCCTGAAAATCATTCGACACGCCGGAGGCCGCGGCGGACGGCCACCAGGGCGGCCCCGAGGCCCGCGACGGTGATCGTCACGGTCGAGGGTTCCGGCACCGCGTTGACGACGCCCGGCGAGCCGATCGTGACGGCACTCGCAGGGTTCGCGAAACCGCCCCACTGGCCCACGATGGCATTGCGGTAGGTGGGGCTGCCCGCCGGCGACGAGGGGTCCCAGACGAGCGACTCGGTCGCGGTGCCCGCCGGAGTCGCACCGACGCCGCCCATCGCACCCGCGTGGCTGTTGGCCGAAGGCTGGGGTGCGAACGACTTGACGAAAGT
>VGYP01000471.1 GCA_016872955.1 Planctomycetota bacterium | reverse complement strand
GGACGGCCCGAGCCGCCGCGATCGCCAGGAGCGTCGCCGGCGCCAGTCAGCTGCCGGCGACCGGACTAGCCGACGTGGTCGCGTCCCTGGCCACGCACGCCTCCCACGACGCCGCCCGAGGGGTCCTGCTGACGGGCAAGCCGGCTCTGGCAACGACGCTCGCGAACCGTTCCGCCAGCCTCCGGGCCGTGACGGCGCGGGATCCCGTCGCGCTCGCCGCGGCTGCGGCCGAGTGCAACGCGAACCTGCTGGTCGTCGATCCGGCCAACTTTCCCCAGGCCGCCTTCGCGCGGCTCGCCCAGCAGTTGGCGACCAGGCCGGCTGGCCAGACCCCGCCCCTTCTGGCGGCCCGCCCCGCCGGCTGCGGCTGCAAGACCCACTAGGAGAGTCCCGTCGTGAGGATCGGCAAGACCATCGGCACGGTCACGCTCGTCGAGCCGCATGCCGCGGTGCGGGGCGGAGTCTTCCGGCTCGTCGTCCCGCTCGCACGAGCGGATCTGGCCGTAGGCGACGGGGCCGCCGAACCGCTGGTGGCCTGGGATGAGCTCGGCGCCGGGGAAGGCCAACTCATCGCATTCAGCGAAGGGGGAGAAGCTGCCCAACCCTTCCGACCATCGGAAAAACCGATCGATGCCTACGTGGCCGCCCTGCTCGACCGCGTCGACGTGGCCGGAGAATCGTCATGACCCGCCCGGCTCGCATCATCGGTCATCCGACCGGGACCGAAAAAGTGGGCAAGAATCGTTAGGAAGCGCCACACGCACCCCGCGGTCATCGCACCTGGCTCGACACACCACGTCCCCCAGAGGAGAAACCCCTTGGCCTACCAGCCCGCCCCCGCCGCCCCTGCGGCCAAGTCGCTGACCCAGCTCAAGGAGGAGATCTGCGACATCGGCCGTCGCATCTACAACAAGGGATTCGCAGCCGGCAACGACGGCAACATTTCCTACCGGCTCAATGACAAAGAGGTGCTCTGCACCCCCACCATGATCTCCAAGGGCTTCATGAAGCCCTCCGACCTGTGCATCGTCGACATGGACGGAAACCAGCTCGCCGGCCAACGCAAGCGGTCGAGCGAGGTGCTCCTGCACCTGACGATCATGAAGGAGCGGCCCGAGATCCGCTCGGTCGTGCATTGTCATCCGCCGCACGCCACCGCCTTCGCCGTGGCCCGTGAGCCGATCCCCCAGTGTGTGTTGCCCGAGGTGGAGGTGTTCCTCGGCGACGTGCCGATCACCCGCTACGAAACGCCGGGCGGCCAGAAGTTTGCCGACACCGTCAAGCCCTTCGTGCGGAAGTCGAACGTGGTGATCCTGGCCAACCACGGCACGGTCAGCTTCGGCGACACCGTCGAGAAGGCCTACTGGTGGACGGAGATTCTCGACGCTTACTGCCGCATCCTGATGCTCTCGAAGGATCTCGGCCGGGTCACCTACCTGACGAAGCATGAAACCCGGGAACTGCTCGACCTCAAGCAGAAGTGGGGATTCACCGACCCGCGACTCGAGGCGACCATGCAGAACTGCGACATCTGTGCCAACGACGTCTTTCGTGCGAGTTGGGGCGAGACGGGCGTCACCCGCAGCGCCTTCGACCCGCCGCCGCCGATGGGGGCCGATCCGGAGACCGCCAGTCGGGCGATCGTGCCCGTGGGCATCGACCGCGAGGCGCTCGTGAAGGCCGTCACGGAGCAGGTGTGCCGCGAGCTGGGCATCAAGGTTTCCGCCTGAACGGTCTCCGCCTGAACGGCCCACCCCGGCCCGTTCCGGCTCTGCCCGTCGGTGGTCACGCGGTGGGTGACCACGCCGGGCGCTCGGCATCGTGCCGAGCCATCCATCAACTCGGAGCGTTTCATCATGAAAGTGGGCATCATCGGTGGCGGCGGCATCGTCGGTTCTTCGGCCGGCTTTGCGTTGCAGGTCGGGGGGCTGGTGCACGAGATCGTGATCGTGGACGCCAATGCCGACTTGGCCGACGGCCAGGCGCTCGACATGCTCCACGGCACCGCCGCCATCGCCGATCAGGTGATCCGTGCGGGCGGGTACGAATGCCTCTCCGACGCCGACGTGATTTGCATCACCGCCGGGCTGCGGCGCAAGCCCGACGAGAGCCGGCTTGCGCTCATCAACCGCAACGTCGAACTCTTTCGCACGATCCTCGGGTCGATCACATCCCACGGCCTCCGCTCCGACGCCACCGTGCTCGTCGTCAGCAATCCCGTCGACATCCTGACCTATCTCGCCGAGAAGGAACTGTCGCTCCCCGCCGGCCACGTGATCGGCCTGGGCACCCTGCTCGACACGCTCCGCTTCCGCAGCCTGCTGGCCATGCGTCTGGCGGCCCCCGCCACCCAACTCCAGGCGATG
>VGYP01000470.1 GCA_016872955.1 Planctomycetota bacterium | reverse complement strand
GGACGAGACCGCCGCGACACTGGCCGAAATCCGGGCCGGTCATGGCGTCCGGGCGGCCGGTTTCGTGGCCGACCTGTCCGATGCCGCTGCGGCCCGGGCCGCCGTCGATCAGGCCATCGCCGAACTCGGGCGGCTGGACGTGCTCTTCAATTGCACCGGCATCGTCTACAATACCGACGTCCTCGACATTCCGCCCGAAGACTGGGCCCGCACGATGAGCGTCAACATCAACGCGCAGTTCTTTGTCGCGCAGGCGGTGGCGCGACATATGTCGGACAATGGCGGCGGAGCGATCGTCTGCATCGGTTCGAATTCCGGCTTCATCGTCGACCGGCCGCAGAACCAGGCGCATTACAATGCCTCCAAGGCCGCGGTGCATCAGATGGTCAAGTCGCTCGCTTGCGAACTGGGGCCACGGAACATCCGCGTGAATGCGGTCGCCCCGGGCTTCATCGTGACCGAGATGACGCGCAAGGGCATCGCCAACCCGGAATGGCTCGACAGCTGGACGGCCAACACGCCCATCGGCCGCCTGGGCAGCCCGGAGGAAATCGCCAGCATCATGCTGTTTCTTGCCTCCGATGCCGCAAGCTTCATGAGCGGGGCCATCGTCATCGCCGACGGCGGCTATACCTGCTGGTAGGAGACCCGGATGCTGATCGGTCAGGATCTCAAGGACAGGCGGGCCATCGTCACCGGTGCCGCGACCGGCATCGGCCGCGCGATTGCGACGGCCCTCGCCGCCCATGGCGTTCGTGTGGCCATTGCCGATATCGACCGCTCGGGCGCCGAGACGGCGGCCGCCGCCTTGCCGGGTCGGGGCCACATCGGGCTGGTCATCGACGTGACCCGGCGCGACGCCGTCGATACCGCCTTCGCTGCGGTCACCGCCGGCTTCGGCGGCTATGACATCCTGTGTGCCAACGCCGGCGTGTCGACGATGAACCGCGCGGTGGACATCACGGACGCGGAATGGGACTTCAACTTTGACGTCAACACCCGTGGCGTGTTCCTGACCAACCAGATTGCAGCGCGCGCGTTTCTGGCGCAGGGCCATGGCGTGATCGTCAATACAGCGTCCCTGGCGGCGAAGGTGGGCGCTCCGCTGCTGGCACATTATTCGGCGTCGAAGTTCGCGGTGCTGGGCTGGACCCAGGCCCTTGCCCGGGAACTGGCGCCGCATGGAATCCGCGTCAATGCCGTCTGCCCCGGCTTCGTGCGAACCTCGATGCAGGACCGCGAGGTGCTGTGGGAAGCCGAACTGCGCGGCGTCACCCCGGCCGAGGTGATCGCCGACTATGTCCGGCAGACGCCGCTGGGCCGGCTGGAAACTCCGGAGGATGTTGCCGGCCTCGTCTGTTTTCTTGCCTCCGATGCCGCGCGGTTCATGACCGGTCAGGGGATCAACGTCACCGGCGGTGTCTATACCACCTGAGGAAGGCATCATGCACAGTCCCGGAATCGACGAGGCCGCTGTCGTCGAGCTTCTTTCGCTCATCGTCGCCACGCCGAGCGTGAACCCAGCCTTTCGCACGGCTGGTGACGATCCGGCGTGGTTCGGCGAGGCGCGGCTTGCTGCAGTTCTGGCGGACTGGCTGTGCGAGCACGGCATTGCGGTCGAGATCGACGAGCAGATCCCCGGCCGCCCCAATCTGATTGCGCGGGTCAAGGGCCGGTCCGGTGGCCCTCGCATGATGTGGGAAGGTCATCTCGACACGGTGCAGGTCACCGGGATGAGCGATCCCTTCGTGCCGCGCCTGCAGGACGGGCGGCTCTATGGGCGCGGCGCGGTCGATGACGGCGGCTGCCTTGCCGCCTTCCTGCTGGCGCTTCGTGCCCTTTCTGCCGATCCGCCGCCGGGCGATGTGGATTTCGTGGCGGCGATGGACGAGGAATTTAGTTTCCTCGGTGTCCTGCAGCATCTGCGACGGGGTGACGCCTATGCGCTGGGCGTCGCCGGAGAGCCGACCGACCTGCGCATCGTCAGGGCCTGCAAGGGGACGATCCGCTGGTTCGTCGAGGTCCATGGCCGTCCTGCCCACACCGCCAAGCCCCACGAAGGCGTGTCGGCTATCGAAGGGGCGCGGCGGCTGCTGACCATCTTCGACGACGAGATGGCGCGCCGCCGGACGGTCCACGATCTGCTTAGTCCCGCAACCCTCACCTGCACCGGAATCGAGTCCGGCGAAGGACCGAACACCGTTCCGTCCCTGGCCCGCCTTCGCTTCGACTATCGCTACCTGCCCTCCGAAACGGGCGAGGCCGTCCATTCCAGCTTCAAGGCTCTGGCGGAAACCCTGGCGGAGGCGATGCCCGGGATCCGGCTTGCGGTCCTGCCCCCGTTTCTCGATTCCTCGGCGATGGATGTGC
>VGYP01000469.1 GCA_016872955.1 Planctomycetota bacterium | reverse complement strand
GCCAGGGCGGGCACACCGCCGTCGAGGGGAATCGGCAAGCCGCTCGCCGCCGGCCCGCCGCCGCCGGCCTGGCGGGTGATCACCGCCGCGATCGTCTCGATCGCACCGGCGCCGGCCGACAGCCGCATCGCCACGCCCCGCTCGATCGGCCGCATCAGCATCTGCACCACCGCCCCGGGCTTGCCGGCTGCCTCGCCCGCGACCTCACCGAGCACCTCGCCGGTCGCCGTGTCGCCCGACGCCTTGGCCAGGGTGGCGGCGAAGGCCATCATGCCCGGCAGCGACAGGTCGATGCCGGCGAAGGGCTTGCTCTTGGGATCGGCCGCCTTGCCGGCGGCGACCGCGGCGGCGAGCCTGGTGTCGAGGTCGCCACCGAAGAGCAGGTAGGCGCGGTCGGCGGTGACCGCGAGTTTGGCGGTGAGCGAGTCGCCGAACTGATCGGCAGCCGGCGAGCCCGCGAGATCGACCTTGATCTCGTGCACGTTGGCTCCGGCGGCCCGTCCGGCGTCGAAGGCGATCGTGGTCGCCGGCGGCAGCGAATCCTTGGTGGTGAAGCGGGCCTTGACTCGTTTCTCGAGGGCCGGGCCGTCCTTGACGCGGGCGGCGAGTGTCACCGCCGGCACGAGCGTGCCCTCCTCGACGCCGCTGGTGTCGACGGCCAGCCCCGCCTCCAGGCCGCCCGCGTCGAGCATCCCGCCCACGAGGTCCTGCACCAGACCGAACAGGGCCGCGGTGACGGGATCCCCCTCGTTCGCCGCCAGCGCCTGGGCGAGCGTCGCCTCGATCGCCGGTCGGGCCTCCGGGGGCACGGCCTGGGCATGATGGGCCCGAATCGTCGTCGGCTTGCCGTCGGCGGCCGCGGGCAGCCCCAGGGCGTTGGCGGCCTCGCCGGCACTTGCCCACACGGTGGCAGCCGCCGAGTCGGGCACCATCACGCTCCGGGTCTCGACGAGCATCCGCTCGTTGGCCATGTCGACGGCCAAGCCGAAGACGAGCGACTCGGTCTGGGCCATGCCGTCGAGGGCCGCGTTCATGGCGGCGGCGTCGATCGGCTGCCCCTGGGCGGCGGCGGCCTCTGCCGCCTGCTCGAGCACACCCTTCAACTGCTGCCGCATGCCCGGCGGTATGGCCGCCGGCAAGAGCGTCACGCCGATCGAAAACGCCTCGGCGACTTGTCCCAGGAGTTTTTCGGCATCGGCCGGCCCGGCGGGGCTGCCTTGCATCGCAACGACGGCCCAGCCGTCCCGCTCCTCGATCTCCAGCGGCGGGCCGCCTGGCACCTGCACCCGTCGCTTGCCGTCCGCCTGCTCGGCCGGACCGACCACGCCCTGCAGGGTCGCCAGCAGCTTGTCGAGATCCTTGACAGGCACGTATCCGTGCACGACGGGCTTCTCGCCGTCGGCGGTCACCACGATGCCGACCGGACGGCCGACGTCGAGTCCCTCGAGGCCCTTGAACTGCGTCGCCATCATCACGAACGACTCCGCCAGGGCTGGCAGTTGCGGGTTGCCGACCCGCGTCCCGACCCAGCCGAGCTGCTTTTTGACGTCGGCGTAGCTGTCGCAGGCGACGACGGCGACGACGGGCCGCTCGGCGGCCACGACGGCCCCGAGCGGGGCGATCGCGAACGACAGCGCCAGCGATACCAGGAGCGTTCGCGAGCGGGGGCACGCGGTGGTGACGGGCATGGATCGGTCCTCCCGGGAGCAGATCGGTCGGGGGTCGACCGGCCGGCAGAGTGTATCAGAAGGCGTCGCCACCCTGTAACCTGCCGGAGCCCGATCCATGCACGACCACCGCCACTTTTCGCCGAGCGAGTTGGAGTTGCTGCTGGCCCCGCGCCGCTGGCCGCGGGCCCGGCCGCAGCTTCTCTTGTTCCTGCTCACCTGCATGACGACCTTCGCCGCGGGCGTTGTCGGTTGGGCGCCGTTGCTGCCCGGTGTCGACGATGCGGAGATCGTCGCGGCCCTGGCGAGCCACTGGGATCGCGGCCTCGTCTACATGGCCGCCGTGATGGCCGTGCTCACCGCCCACGAGGCCGGCCACTTCATCGCGGCGCGGCTGCACGGCATCCCGGCCACCTTGCCGTTCTTCATTCCCATGCCGATCCTGCTCACCGGCACGCTCGGCGCGGTGATCGGCATGGAGGGCTCACGGGCCGACCGGCGGCAGCTCTTCGACATCGCCGTGGCCGGTCCCCTGGCTGGCCTGGGGGTCACCTTGCCGCTGCTGACGCTCGGACTGATGGCCGGCTCGGGGGCCGCCCCCAATCCCTTCGCGTTAGCGCCGCTCACGGCGTGGATCCAGTCGTTCGTGCGGCCCGACCTCCCCGCCGGCACCACCATCGAACCCAACGCGCTGTTCATGGCCGGCT
>VGYP01000468.1 GCA_016872955.1 Planctomycetota bacterium | reverse complement strand
AAGAAGGTGATCCCCGCCGCTCTCAAGCTCATCGATATCGCCGGCATCGTGAAGGGCGCGAGCGAGGGGCAGGGGCTGGGGAACAAGTTTCTCTCCCAGATCCGCGAAGTCGACGCCATCATGCAGGTGGTCCGCTGCTTCGAGGACGCCGACGTGATCCACGTCGCCGGCCGCGTCGATCCGGTGTCCGACATGGAGACGATCGAGATCGAACTGCTGCTCGCCGACATGCAGCACCTGGAGAACCTGCTGCCCAGGGCCGAGCGGGCCGCGAAGAGCACCGACAAGGAGGCCCGGCTGAAGTTCGAGGCCATGAACAAGTGCCTCGACCACGTGCGGGCGGAACGCCCCCTGCGGACGCTCGTGCTGTCGGAGGCCGAGCGGGCGGCGGTCAAGGAGTTCGGGCTGCTGACCGCCAAACCGATCCTCTACGTGGCCAACGTCGACGAGGGGGACGTGCGGGGTGAGGGGCCGCTCGTGACGGCCGTCCGCGGGCAGGCCGCGAAGGCGGGCGCGGTGGTGGTGACGGTGTGCGCGAAGCTGGAGGCCGAACTGGCCGAACTCGACGAGGCCGGCCGGGCCGAGATGCTCGCCGGTGCCGGCCTGGTGGAGCCGGCGTTGGCCGCGCTCGCCCGGGCCGCCTACAAGACCCTTGGCCTGCAGAGCTACTTCACGGCCGGCGAGAAGGAGGTGCGGGCCTGGACGATTCCCGTCGGAGCCACGGCGCCGCAGGCCGCGGGCGTGATCCACACCGACTTCGAGAAGAAGTTCATCCGCGGCGAAATCTACTCGCTTGACGACCTCGAGACCTTCAAGACCGAAAAGGAGATCCGGGCCCACGGCCGTCTCCGGGTGGAGGGCAAGGAGTACGTCATGCAGGACGGTGACATCTGCCACTGGCTCGTGTAGCCGCCGTCCTGGCCCGCGTCAGGCGGAGAGCGAACGCGGACGGGGGGGAGGCGGCCGCAGGTTCTCCGGCAGCCACTCGGCATCAGCGGCGTCCTCGTCGGCCGCGGATGGGAGGCCAGGCTCGACCTCCTCCTCTGAGACCTGCTCATCGCGGGCACTGGTGCCGAAGAACGAGTACATGACCGGCACCAGGATCAGCACGAGCGCCGTGGTCATCATCAGACCGAAGGCCATCGCCGTGGCCATGGGCACCAGGAACTGAGCCTGGAAGCTCTTCTCGAGCAGCAGCGGCAGCAGGCCGCCGATGGTGGTCACGCTCGTCAGCAGCACGGGCCGAAACCGCAGGCACCCCGCCTCGCGGAGCGATTCGCGGAGCGGATGGCCCGCCCGGACCCTGAGGTTGATGAAGTCGATCAAGCAGATCGAGTCGTTGACCACGACCCCCGCCAATGCCACAAGCCCGAACATGCTGAACAGCGTCAGCGGCATCCCCATCACCGCGTGGCCGAAGACGGCCCCGGCGATGCCGAAGGGGATCGCCGCCAGGATCAGGAGCGGCTGAAAGTAGCTCTTGAACTCCATCGTGAGGAGCACGAACATCCCAAATAGGGCGACCACGAAGCCGATTCCCAGGCTGCGGAGCGACTCGTTGGTCTGCTCCCGCTGCCCCTCCCAGCGGATCCGCACGAGCGGAAACGCGGCGGCTAACTCCGGCAGTAGCCGCCGCTCCATGTCGGCCGTGATCCGACCGCTCGTCAGCGAACTCCGCGCCACGTCGATGTCGGCCGTGACGGTGATCGAACGCTTCTGGTCGAGGCGGTTGATTTCGGAGTAGCCCCGCGCGACGGTCACGTCGGCCAGTTCCCGGACCGGCCGCTTGACGCCGTCGGGACCGGTGACGCGGATGTCCTCCAGCGTGGCGAAACTTCGCCGTTCATCGCGCGGGTAGCGGACCATCAGCTTGACCTCGTGGCGGCCCCGCTGAAGTCGCATCACCTCCTCGCCGTAGTAGCTCGCCCTGATGGTGCCGGCCAGGTCGGCCAGCGACACCCCCAAGGCCTCGGCCCGCGGCTTGACGCGAATCTGGTATTCCCACTTGCCCGGCCGCGAGTCGTCGTCGATGTCGATGACGCCGGGATACTGGGTCAGCCACTCCTTGCACCGCTCCACGGCCCCCTCCAACTGCCGCACCGCCTCCGGCTCCGAGGCGGCAAGAAGTTTGAACTCGATCGTCTTGCCGCCGGGACCGATGTTTTCGGTGCCGTAAATCAGCGACTCTGCGCCGACGAAACTCCCCGCCGCTTGCCGCCACTCGCTGATGAACTCCTCGCTCGTGACGTCGCGACGCACCCCCTCCACGAGTTCGACGGCTACGGCTCCGACGTGGCTGCCGCTCATCCGTGCGTCGGGCCCGACCTCACCCTGGGCCGCCACCTGCCCGACAGCCCGATGCACGAGGGTGATGATCGGCGC
>VGYP01000467.1 GCA_016872955.1 Planctomycetota bacterium | reverse complement strand
CCAAGGAGGGTTGCCATCGGGCACGGCCCCCTTGTCTCCCAGGCCCCGAGGCGCGTTGACGATGTCCCTTACCGCAGGCAAGCCCGCGCACGTGCAGCAGGTCGAGAAGCTGCTCAAGGTGATGCTCGACAACGGGGGCACCGAGGTGCGGCTCTCGGGCGGCGTCGCACCGATGGTCCGCGTGGGCGGGAGTCTCAAGTCGCTCGGGAGCAAGCCGCTCGCCGCCGACGCGGTGGCCGCCCTCGCCGCAGCCGTGATTCCGGTCGGTGCGGAGGCCGCTCGGTTCGTGTTTGAATCCTCCTTCGGACCGTGTCGGGGCGCCCTGATCGACATCGACGGCACGAAGGTGCTCGTCCTGCAGCCGCCCGACGAGTCACTCGCCGCAGAGACGCGCGGCGACGGGCCGCTGGAGCTCGACATCGCCGACGACGGGCCGGCCGCGGTGACGGAAGCCGGCGACTCGGCCGATCCCTACGCGATGCCCGAGGCCGCCGGCGGCACGATCCAGATCGACAAACTGCTGATGGCCGCGGTCAAGGGGGGGGTCAGCGACATTCACATCACCGCGGGCCTGCCGCCCGTGTTCCGAGTCGACGGTGGCATGCGGCCGCAGAAGACCAAGGTGCTGACCGGCGACGACACCAACGCCCTCATGAAGGCGATTACGCCGGAGCGGTGCCAGGCCGAACTGGCCGAAAAGGGGGGCTCCGACTTCGGCTTCGCCTTCAACGATCTGGCCCGCTTCCGCGTCAGCGTGTTCAAGCAACGCGGGCAGGTGGCCATGGTGCTGCGGCAGATCCCGAACAAGCTGCTCACGCCCGAGCAGCTGGGCGTGCCGGAGGTCTGCAAGAAGCTCGTCACCCGGCCCCGCGGGCTGTTTCTTGTCACGGGCCCGACCGGCTCCGGCAAGAGCACCACGCTGGCCGCCCTCATCGACTTCATCAACCACAACTACGACCACCACATCATCACGATCGAAGACCCTATCGAGTTCTACCACTACTCGAAGAAGAGCACGGTCAATCAGCGCGAGGTGGGCACCGACGTGCCCTCCTTCTCGGAAGCCCTCCGGCGTGCCCTGCGTCAGGACCCCGACGTGATCCTCGTGGGCGAGCTTCGTGACCTGGAGACCATCGAGGCGGCCATCTCGGCCGCCGAGACGGGCCACGTCGTGTTTGGCACGCTGCACACGACGGGCGCGCAGGGGACGGTGAACCGGATCATCGATGCCTTCCCGACGAATCAGCAGGAGCAGATCCGCACGCAGCTCTCGACGGCGATCCTGGGCGTGGTGTCACAGACCCTGCTGCCGAAGATCGGCGGTGGCCGGTGCGCCGCCTACGAGGTGCTGGTCGTCGACTCGGGCATCGGTAACCTGATCCGCGAGAACAAGACCTTCCGCATCAACTCGGCTATCCAGACCGGCGCCAAGAAGGGCATGCAACTCCTCGACGACCACCTCTTCCGGCTCTGGACCGAGAAGAAGGTGACCGAGGAGAACGTGCTGGCCAAGGCCCAGAACCTGGAAGAGTTGGCCGCCCGGATCACCAACGCGAAGCGGGGCCTGTTCGACGACGAGGAAAACGTCGTCAAGCGGGCTGCCAAGGAAGTGGAGCACTGACGGCCGCGGGCCCGCGCGCGAGCGAACACCATGGCACTGAAGCGAATCGGACAGATCCTGCTCGACCTCGGCCTGATCGACGAGCAACAGCTCGATTTGATGCTGGAAGAGCAATCCTCCCGCCGGGAACCGTTGGGACGGATCGGCGTGTTGCTCGGGTTCTACACCGAGGAGCAGCTTGGCGAGGCGCTGGCGGAGCAGTGGGGGACGGAGTTCGTCACCCTCTACGATCGGGAGATCGCCGCCGACGTGATCGCCACGATCAGCGAACCGATGGCCCAGCTCTATCGGGTCGTGCCCCTCTCGCTGGCGGGCAACCGGCTCACCATCGCCTCCGCGGAGCCGCAGAAGATCCAGATCGCCGACGAGTTGCGGACCCTGCTCGGTTACGACATCGACGTCTGCGTCGCCACCGATGCCGAGATTGAGAAGGCGATCGGCAAGCTCTACTCGTCGAAGTCGGACAGCGTCGAGTCGCTCGTGGAGGATCTCGAACACGACGACGAACTGGCCGCCGCGGCGGCGGCCGCCGGCCGTGACGGCGTCACCGATCTGACGAGCGTCGAGGCCCTGGCCGAGAGCGCACCGGTGCGAAAGCTGCTCAACATGGTGCTCTTGCTGGCGATCCGTGACGGTGCGAGCGACATCCACTTCGAGCCGTTCGAGAGCGAGTTCCGCATCCGGCTCAAGTCCGACGGTGTGCTGCAAGAGATGGTGCCGCCCCCCAAACATCTCGCGTTCGCGATCACCACCCGTATCAAGGTG
>VGYP01000466.1 GCA_016872955.1 Planctomycetota bacterium | reverse complement strand
CTGGCCCGCTCGTCGGCCGTGAGCACGAGCCAGCCCACCCGCCGGCCACCGGCCAGGAGTTCGGCCACGCGGCCGGCAGGGTCGGCCGGCAGCTCCAGCGGCGTGACGGGACGATAGTGCCGGCGGCTCGCGCCGGGCGTGCGGATCGGCGCGTCGCCCGCCTCGGCGCCGTCCGGCCAGGCGACCGGGCCTCCCACCGCCGCCTCGAGGTGTCGCCGCGTGAGCGGGCCCGGTCGCAGGATCCGTGGCGGCGTGGTCGTGCAGTCGACGACGGTCGATTCGATGCCACGGTCGCAGGCGCCGGCGTCGAGGATCAGGCCGACCTTCGCGCCCAGGCTTTCGAGCACGTGATGGGCCGTGGTGGGCGAGACCCGCTCCGAACGGTTGGCGCTCGGGGCGGCCAGCGGGATGCCGGCCCGCTCGATCAGCCGCCGCGTCAGCGGCTGGGCCGGGCACCGTAGGGCGACGGTCGGCCCCCCGGCGGTAACCGCGTCCGGAATCCGCGCGGCCTTGGGCACGACGACGGTGACCGGGCCCGGCCAGAGCGCGGTGGCGATCCGCTCGGCTGCCGCGGGCCACGCGGCGGCGAGCGATCGGGCCATGGCGACGTCGGCCACGTGCACGATCAAAGGATTGGAGACAGGCCGCCCTTTGGCGCGGAAGATTCCCGCGACGGCCTCCGCGTCGAGGGCGTCGGCCGCCAGCCCGTAGACCGTCTCGGTGGGGATCGCGACGAGCCCGCCACCACGGAGCACCGCGGCCGCCCGGTCGAGCGCGGCCTCGGTCTTCGGCGGCGGCGTCACCGCGTCGGCGGGCCACTCGATGCGGACGACTTCGGGAAGCGGGCGGGGCATGGCCTCACCTTGCAACGAGGCGAAGCCACAAGCAAGATACGAGCGTGCGACGCGGGTTCGGCTCCGGGCGGTGGGCGTTCCGGGAACCAGCCCGCAGCGGTGAACACCCCATGCCCCCCTCCTCCGCCACTCCCCTCGTCGGCGTCGTGATGGGCAGCCGCTCCGACTGGCCCACGCTCGAGCAGACCGCGCAGGTGCTCGAACAGTTCGGCGTGCCGCACGCCTGCGAGGTGGTGTCCGCCCATCGCACGCCTGACAAGTTGGCGGCCTACGCGAAGGCGGCGGCCGACCGCGGGCTGAGGGTGATCATCGCCGGCGCGGGCGGCGCGGCGCACCTGCCGGGCATGCTCGCCGCCCAGACGCACCTGCCGGTGCTGGGCGTGCCGGTCGAATCCGCCATGCTCCGCGGCGTCGACTCGCTGCTCTCCATCGTGCAGATGCCGGCCGGCGTGCCCGTCGGCACGCTCGCGATTGGGCCGGCCGGGGCCGCCAACGCGGCGCTGCTGGCAGTGGCGATCCTCGCCCTCAACGACGACGCCCTCCGCGTTCGGCTCGAGGCCTATCGGGCCGCGCAGACACAGCGCGTGCTCGGCGAGACGCTCGGAGGCGAGCCGACCGCCCCTTCGGATCGCCACTGATGGCCGCCGCCGCGACCGACCGACCGCTCCTGCCCGGTGCGACGCTCGGGATCCTCGGCGGTGGCCAGCTTGGCAGCATGTTCGCGATGGCCGCACGCCGGATGGGCTACCGCGTCGAAGCCATCAGCGACGTGGCCGACTGCCCGGCGGCCCGGCACTGCGACCGGCTGCACGTCGGCTCCTACGAGGATACGGCGTTCCTGGCCGCTGCGGCCCGTGGCCTCGACGTCGTGACCTTCGAGTTCGAGAACGTGCCGGCGGCGGCCGGCGAGGCCCTGCTGGCGGCCGTGCCGGTCCGGCCGCATCCGCGGGTGCTTTCCACGACCCAGGACCGGGCCCGCGAGAAGGCTTTCCTGGCAGCCAACGGCTTCGCCTGCGCGGCACACCGCGTGGTGCGTTCCGCCGACGAGTTGGCCGCGGCCGTGGTCGCCGTCGGCCTGCCGGCCGTTCTCAAAACGGCGTCGTTCGGCTACGACGGCAAGGGCCAACGCCGGATCGCCGCGGCGGCCGACGCGACGCTTGCCTGGCGCGAACTCGGCGGTGACTCGCCCGGCGGGCCACGGGAGTTCGTGCTCGAAGCCTGGGTTGACTTCGACTGCGAGATCTCGGTGGTCGCGGCCCGCGGCTGCGACGGCGGCACGGTCGCCTTCGCCCCCTCCCGCAACGCCCACGCCCGTCACATCCTCGATGTCTCCATCGTGCCCGCCGGCCTGCCCGACCCCGTGCTGGCCGCGGCCCTGCGGACGACCGAGCGACTCCTCGTCGCGCTCGACGTCGTGGGCGTGGCCTGCGTCGAGTTCTTCGTAACGCGGACGGGTGACGTGCTGGTCAACGAGATCGCCCCGCGGACCCACAACTCCGGCCACCTCACGATCGAGGCCTGCGAGACGAGCCAGTTCGAGC
>VGYP01000465.1 GCA_016872955.1 Planctomycetota bacterium | reverse complement strand
CCGTGATGGACGTGGCACTGAGCCCAGCGCCGCTGGCCACGCCACCCGAGCCGGACGCCGGTGTCGGGCTACCGTCGTGGGCGGCGTGGCTCGACCGCGGCTCGTCGCCGCCCGACTTCCTGGCCGCCGCCGGCGGCGTGGCACTGGTCGTGTTGGGCCTCCGCGTGCTTCTGGGCGGCTGCCGCAGCGGCCCGGTGGTGTGAAGCGGCGATGGCTTCACAGCCCCCCTGGTCAGCTGGTTTGCCGACCGGCGGACCGATGGGGATACTCGGGAAGCCATGGAAGACAAGCCGGGAGTCGGCGGTGCCGCGGGTGACCTGTCGGGATGCCGGCTCGGTGGCTATCGCATCGTCCGACGGCTCGGCTCCGGCGCGATGGCAGACGTCTACCTGGCCGAGCAGACGTCGCTCGGCCGGCACGTGGCCGTGAAGGTGCTCCGGCCCACGACGCTCCGCAATCCGGCCGCCGTGAGCCGCTTCGAGCAGGAGGCCCGGGCGGCCGCCTCGCTCGTGCACGGCCACATCGTGCAGATTCACGAGGTGGCCTGCATCGATGGCGTGCACTTCCTGGCCGAGGAGTATGTGGCCGGGCCGTCGCTGCGGGCATGGCTCGATGCCCGCGGGCCGCTCGCCCCGCGGCAGGCCCTGGCGGTGCTCGCCCAGGTGGGCTCGGCCCTCGCCCGGGCCGCCCAGCAGGGGATCGTCCACCGCGACATCAAGCCCGAGAACCTGCTCGTCACGCCGGCCGGCGACGTGAAGGTGGCCGACTTCGGGCTCGTGCGAGTCGCGGGAGAGGAGTTGGAACTCACCCAAGACGGCATGACGCTCGGCACGCCGCTCTACATGAGCCCGGAGCAGGGGGAGGGCAGGCAGGTCGACGCCCGCAGCGACCTCTACTCGCTCGGGGCCACGATCTACCACCTGTTGGCCGGCACGCCGCCCTTCGGCGGCTCATCGGCGATCGCGGTTGTGATGGCGCACATCAAGGAACCACTGCCGGCACTGGCACTCAAGCGGCCTGACCTGCCGGCGGGCCTGTGTCTGATCGTGGAACGCCTGCTCGCCAAGGAACCGGCCGAGCGCTTCGCCTCGCCCCAGGAGCTCCTCCAGGCGGTGAGCGAACTCGAGATCAGCGTGGCTCCCGGCATGCGGCATAGTGAATCACCGCTGGCCTGGGACGCCGACGACCTGGCCCTGTTCGGCGGAGCGGGCGATGATCCGCGTTCAGAGGCGCTCGCTGGCGTGGCGACCGTCTCCATTCGGAAGCATACCGTGACGGGACGGCTCCGCGAGGCCACGATGCACCTGGACGCGGTCGCCGGCCGCGTGGCGTCGGAGCGGACCGCGCGGCGGCGGGCATTCGTCGCGACGATCGCGGCGGCGTTCGTGGCGGCGGCGGCCGGTTTTGCGATGGGCCGCTCCCGCCCCCAGCCCAGTACGATCTTCCGGCGCCGGCGGTGAGTGGCATGCGAGTGGCCGCGTGGGGCAATGGTCGGCTGCCCTGGCAGCCGTTCCAGTCGGTCCGCGGCGCCCCGTCCTTCAAGTCTTCTTGACTCCCGGGCCGACATTGCTAGAACACGGCGTTCGGAGGTTTGGCCCTCCGTGTCCGCCCCCATCGTCTAGTGGCCCAGGACGTCGGGTTCTCAGTCCGAAAACCGGGGTTCGACTCCCCGTGGGGGTAGTTACGAAAGCGGAAACAGCCCTGTTTCTCGGTGCAAAACCGGGGAACAGGGTTTTTCGTTTGATGCGAGGGTTCAACAGAGGGTTCATAGTCGGTTCCGCTGCTCTTGGGCCGCAGAGCTTTATCGGGCAGTCCTCGCTCGCTGGGCTCGCTTACATTCCAGGCAAATCCGACCCCTCTTCGCCATTTTGGACACCGGCAACTCCCACTGGTGGCCCTTTTTGCAGGCCCAAAACACTCGCTTACTGGAGAAAGGTGCCACTTCGAGTGGTCCCAGATCGCCATTTTTGTTTTTGTCCCAGTACTCGGCCTGCTCGGGATACAGAGCGCCAAAACTCAACTCAGGCACAACTTGCTTGCCGCTGCAAACAGAACAGCCTTGCCCACCCACTTTCGCCTTCACAGCCATGTGGTAGCCATGCCCTCCCTTTCGTGGGCACTTCCACCAAACGACGCGGTGCGAGCCTATGCTCACCTGATCGGGAGCAACGTCGTTCAACTGATAATCCCAAATGCGTAGCAAGTCCTTGCGTTGAGCAGCAAGGGAATTGGAGTGCGAGATACGATGGCCACTGCAAAAGGGACAACCTTGATCTTGGCCAGTTCTATGACCTGCCCCCCTTAAACGTCGCCACTTTCAGAGCGAGAATCTCTGGGTGGTGCAACCCAAGGGAGGGCAACAGATGCCACGAGGAAAGAAGCATACGGCGGAGCA
>VGYP01000464.1 GCA_016872955.1 Planctomycetota bacterium | reverse complement strand
GTCCATCACGAAGTCGTAGCTCCACACATGGTTCCTGTGGGTTGGCCGCAGCCGAATGCACGAGCCGTCGTTGAGCCAGAGCCGCCTTCTCGTAGACCTCGCGAAGCATGGGGTTAGTGACCTCTGCCTGGTCCGCCTTGCCTCGTGGCATTTCTGGCCCTCCCTTGGTTGCGGCCACCCAGGATTCCCACTCCCGGAGTGGCCTCGTTGAAGGGAGGCAGGTCAGAGCACCACCACCGGCACGTCGTGCGAGGCGGCAAGGTGCACCAGGCCCGTGTCGACACCGACGCAGAGATCCATGCGGGCGAGCAGGGCACCGGTCTCCCGCAGCGAGACCACTGCGGTGAAGTCGTGGAGATGGCCAGCGACCGCGGGGCCGACGGCCTTGCGAATCACGTCATGGGCCGCCGCATCGGCCGGTGAGCCACAGCAGACGACCTCGCAGCCCCGCTCGTTGACGAGCCGCGTCGCCAGCAGCGCCCAGCGGTCGAACGGCCAGTGCTTTTCCCGGGCCGTGGACCGCACCGCGAGAAACACGCGGGGGCGGCCGAACGGCAGCGGATCGACGGCCGCCGCGACGCGCGCGGCTGCGGCCGGGGTGATCCAGTTCTCGTTGTGGCCGTCGTCGACGGCGACGCCATCGGCTCGCAGCAGGTCGAGGTAGCGGGCGGCCTGATGCCGGCCCCGCGCGGGCCGGATGGCCGTGGTCAGGAGCATGCGGCCGTCGGCCGCGAAGCCGACGCGGTGCGGGATGCCGGCGAGCGTGGCCAGCAGCGCGCCCGACAGCGACCGCTTGAGCAAGTAGGCGCGGTCGTCGCCGCGGCTTCGCAGCCAGGCGGCCTGGGAGCGGATCGCCGCCAGCGAGCGGGCCAGACTGCGGTGAGCGTCAGGCGGCGGAGGTTCCGCAGAAACGGGATCGCAAGCACGGTGTCGCCGATGTACCGCGTGCAGACCACGAGGATCCGCGGAGCGGCTGACGACGCCGGGTGGAGTTCCCTGCTGATCATGCCCAGACACTAGGAAACCCGCCCCCGGCCGTAGCGCCGGTTTCCGGGGAACGGGCAGGCCAACCGTGGGCCCCGCTACCGCGCGAAGCCCACGAAGAAGCTGAACAGCTGCTGGCTGTCGTCGGGGGCGTAGGCGACCGGGACGGCAAAGTCGAGCGCGATCGGTGCCGGGCCCATCGCCGGCAGCGTGATCCGCAGGCCGAAGCCGGGGGCCACGCGCATGTTGTTGATGGAGACGTTGCTCTCCACCGTGCCGAAGTCGGTGAACACCACGCCGCGGAGCGAGTCGTCGGCCGTGATCGGGAAGAGGTATTCGATCGTGTTGAGCCACTGGAACGGACCGCCCACGATCGCCAGCTGCCCGGTGGGACCGGCCTGCCGGGGGCTCGCCCCGCGGAACACGAAGCCGCGGATCGTGTTGTAGCCACCGGCGAAGAAGTTGTCGTAGGCCGGCGTGTTGGGGCCGCTCATGCCGAGCACCGAACCGATCGAGAGCACGTGACGGCCCGAGCCGTCGGGCCGCTCGTTGAGGAGGAAGTATTGCCGGCCCTCGAGGATGCCGCGGGGATAGACGTAGGTGCCGATCACCTGCTCGAACTCGAAGCTCGCCAGATGGCCCTGCGTGGGGAGGAAGGGGCTGTCGCGGGTATCGTGGATGATGCCACCGGAGAAGCCGTAGACGCCGTTCGTGCCCTGCATGTTGACGATGTCGGGAGCGAGCACGCGGGGATTGAAGACGTCGACGCTCTCGCCGCGGAACCCGGCGTTGACCGAGAGGTCGGGGGCGAACTGGAACTGGTAGCCCAGGCCCACGCGGCCGCCGGTGCGGGCCTCGGCCCAGTCGAAGAAGTAGCGGGTGTAGTAGGAGGCCGACAGCGACAGGCCGATGCGGGTGTCGAAGAGATACGGCTCCTGGAAGGTGGCCATGTACCGCTGCAACTGTGTGCCCGGCGCGGCCTCGAGGCGGAACCGCTGGCCGGCCCCGCGGAAGGCGACGCCGTTTTTGATGTCGTCCCAGCTGCGGGGCAGCCGAAGGATGTCGAAGTTCTGCTCGTCGACGACGATGTTGCCCACGAGGCCGGCGTTGGAGTTGACACCCGCCCCGATCATCAGCCGGCCCGTCTGCGTCTCCTCAGCGTCGACGTCGAGGATCACGTAGGGCTCTTTGCCCGGGAACACGGGCATCGCACCGGTGCCGAAGTCGGGCAGGGCCGGCTGCTGGAAGCCGCCGGGCTGGTTGGGATCGCCCTGGGCCACGGGCAACGGCTGGAAGGCGGCGGCGGGCGACTGGCCGCCGGGCGGGACCGGCTGCTGCACCGTGTAGGGCACGGGCTGGGTCGGAGGCGCCGTGAACCGCGAGTAGTCGACCGCCCCTGGTGCGGCCGGAGCGAGCGGCTGG
>VGYP01000463.1 GCA_016872955.1 Planctomycetota bacterium | reverse complement strand
CGCTTCCCGGGCGGTGCGACCCTCGAGATCCCGGATGATCGCGTCGACCTCGTGCGAGTGGTGATCGATCGGATGGCCGCGCAGCCGGAGGCGGCCCGATGCTGAGCGTCTCCCCGGCCCCCGCGATCTTCCTGCACACCGACGCCACCGACATGCGCAAGAGTTTCACGGGCCTGTGCGGGCTGATCCGGGGCGTCTTCGGCGACGATCCCGCCGACGGCAGTCTCTTCCTGTTCGTCAACAAGCGGAGGGATCGCATCAAGGCGCTCTGGTGGGACGGCGACGGCTTCGTGCTCTGGTACAAGCGATTGGAGCAGGGAACGTTCGAGGTCGTTGCCGCGCGCGATAGCGCGAAGCGAGTGCGCATCGACTCGACGCAGCTCGCGATGATCCTCGGCGGCGTGCGGCTCGAGACGGTGAGGCGCCGTAAGCGATTCAGTCGCGCGAGCTGAATGAAGTTGCATCGTGTTTGGCACGCGATTATTTTTCGTGCGCGAGTGAATCTGCTCTTGTCAGGCGCGGCGCGGCGTGCATGATGCGGTCATGCACGAGACGACGGCGTTTCCGAGCGATATCGAGGCCTGCCACAGGCTGCTCCGCGAGCAGCGCGGCGTGATCGCCGAGTGTCACACGGCGATTGCCGAACGTGATGTCCGGATCGCCGAACGCGACACCGCGCTCGCTGCCAAGGACGCGCTGGTCGCCCAGCAGAACCAGCAGCTGGCCGAGCAGAAGGACAAGCTCGCGGAGTACCAACTCCGCCTCGCGGCCGCGCTCCAGGCCGCCTTCAAGAAGCGGATCGAGCGATACCTTGCCGACCCGAGTCAACTGAAGATCGACTTCGGGGATTCGCCCGACGTGGCGGACGCCGCCGAGGGTATCGCCGACGCGGCCTACGAGAACATCGAGGGGTACAAGCGTCGCCCGCAGCAGCCGCAGAAGACCCGGTGCGAGCAGCTTCCAGCGCACCTGCCGCGGATCGAGGTGAAGCTGCCGGTGCCCGAAGGCCAGAAGACCTGCCCAGAGCACGGCGAGCGGGAGGTGATCGGCTACGACTGGCAGGAGACTCTTCATGTCGTGCCGCCCAAGCTCGTCGTCCGTCGCACCGGCATTCCCAAGCTCGCCTGCCGGAAGCACGAGGAGTGCGGCGTGACAGAGGCCCCGCGGCCGGTCGGCCTGGTCGAGGGCAACCGCTACGGCACGAGCGTGGCCGCCCAGATCGTCGTCCACAAGTACGGCTTTCACCTGCCGGTGTACCGCCAGCAGGATCTTTTCGCTTCCTGCGGCTGGACGCCCGCCCGCAGCACCCTCCAGAACATCCTTCGATCCACGGCCGAATGCCTCCGGCCGCTTGTCACGCACCTCCGGGAGGTGGTGCGTGCCGGCCCGGTCATCGGCACCGACGACACGACGCTGACGCTCGTGACACCGAAGGATCTGCCGCCCACCGACCCATCCGACCCCAAGTCCGCCCGAGTTCGTGAGGTGATCGCCGCTGCGCACGCAGAAGGCAAGAAGAGCATCACCGCGCGCATGTGGGCGTATCGGAGCATCACGGCGCCGATCGACGTCTTCGACTTCACCGTCAGCCGCCATCGCGATGGTCCGGAGCTGTTTCTCGACGGTTTCACCGGCACGCTGATGGCCGACTGCTACTCCGGCTACGACGCGGTGCAGACCAAGAGTGACGGACGGATCGTCCGTGGGGCCTGCGTGGCGCACGCCCGGCGGAAGGTGTTCAACGCTCGCGATAACCACCCGCGACACGCCGCGGTGCTGCTCTCGATGTTCCAGCAGCTCTACGACATCGAGGACCGTGCCAAGGACTCCTCCGCGGATGACAGGAAAGCCCTGCGGCAGGCCGAGGCGAAGCCGATCTGGGAGCGGATGCGGGAATACATCGCGGGTGAGGCGATCGCCGACGTGCTGCCCAAGGAGACGTTCGGTCAGGCCCTGACGTACATCCGGAACCAGTTCGATCACCTGCTCGTCTACCTCGATGACGGCCGCGTGCCGATCGACAACAACCTCACCGAGCAGTTGATGAAGAAGGTGGCGATTGGCCGCAAGAACTGGCTCTTCGTCGGGGAAGTCGAGCCGGGCTATCGCGCCGCCGACCTGTTCACGATTCTCAGCAGCGCTGTGCGGAACGATCTCGATGTCTTCGCTTACGTGACGGACGTCCTCGACCGCCTTCTGGCCGGCGACACCGACTACGAATCGCTCCGGCCCGATGCCTGGCGGGCGGAACACCCGGAGGCGATTCGCACCTACCGCGAGGAGGAGCGGGCTGCCCGCGCCGACGTCAAGAAGGCCCACCGGGCACGGCGACGAGCGGCGCGGAAGTAGAGGCCTTGGGTCGTTGCCGCCCGGTCACCCCGTCAGGGCAAGGGGTGGGTGTGGTGTGCGCACACGTAC
>VGYP01000462.1 GCA_016872955.1 Planctomycetota bacterium | reverse complement strand
TCCAGTCGATGCTTCGCGGAAAGAACGGCAGCCCGTCGACCTCGAGCACGCCCCGTGCCAGGCCGGCCAGCGGGTCGGAGGTCGGGGCCGAGGCCGCGACGGTGCGGACGAGCGGGTCGGCCATCCGGACCGCCGGAATGGCTCCGGTCACGAACACGTCGTCGACGGCGACGTCGTGGCGACCGGGGCCGGCGGGGACGTCGAGCGCCAGTCCTGTCACGACCGCGCCTTGCGAGGAGAGGGCCGCCCCATGCTCGAGCCGCAGGGCCGGCAGTTGGCGTGCGAGCCGTCGCGGCACGTTGTCCACCTCGATCCGCTCCCACTGACCGGCATCTCGGGTGAACGTGCCCGGCACGAGCACCTCCACGCCGTCCGGTCGCGCCAGTCGGACCCGGACCGAGAGGCGAATCCCGGGTTGGCTTGAGCGGACCCAGACCGCGGCCCGCAGTTCGTCGATCAGGGCGGCCGGTCCGAGGTCGGTATCGAGGCGGACGCTGACCGGCTCCTGGGCAACGACGACGAGCAGCTCACACCGCTCGCCGCGATGGGGAGCCTCGCTCGAACGCACGTGGGTGGCGACGCGGGCGTTGGCCGGCTCGAAGCGGGGCCGCCACGAGACGGCAACGCCATCGCAGCCGTCCTCGATCGTGTCGCCCGACGCAGCCGCGCCCACCGCAGCCACCGCGACGACGGCGACCAACCAGACGCGGACCGACGGTGACGGGAGCGGCTGCATGACGGGCGTTCCACGCTGCCCCGGGGGCTAGGCAAGACCGGGGCTTGTACCAGGAATGTTGGCGCGAACTCCAGACGTCTCGCGGCCGGCAGAGAGGCCTCGGCAGGGTCTCCGGGGCGGGCGTTGCTCGCCTTCGGTCCCTGCAGCCGGTATCGTGTCAATGGACGGAGACGCCCTCGTGCCGTCTCCGGTGGGGATCTGCCGTTCGCCGGTCCGCCGACGATGAAACCAACCTCCGCCGACGACTTCGCCCACCTTGTGGGCGAGTTGGAACTCGCCCCTGCGGCCGAGGTCCACGACGCGCTCCGCGAGGTCGGTGGTGGGGCCGCCGCCGAATCGCTCGGGCAGGCACTCGTGCGGCGGGAACTGCTGACCGGCTTTCAGTTGGTTCGGCTCCTCAAGGGGGAGCGGCGAGGCTACCTGTACGGCCGGGCGAAGCTGCTCTATCAGATCGGTGCCGGCTCCTTCGCGCGGGTCTATCGCGCGATCCACTGCGACAGCGGCGGCATCCTCGCCGTCAAGGTGCTCCGCCAACGCTTTCTGAACGACTCGGACAAGTGCCGCGCCTTTCGCCACGAGGGGGAGGTGGGCCAGTTGCTCCGGCATCCCAACATCGTGGCGATCGATGACGTCGGCCAGGAGAACGGTGCCAGCTACATCACGATGGAGTTCGTGGAGGGGCAGACGTTGCGGGAGCTCGTCAAGATCCGCGGTGCGATCGACATGCCCACGGCGCTCGACCTGATCCGCCAGATGGCCGCCGGGCTGGAGTACGCTCACCGCCGGGGCGTGACGCACCGCGACCTGAAGGCGTCGAACGTGATTGTGTCCTCTGCGGGTGAGGCGAAGCTCGTCGACTTCGGCCTGGCTGGGGTCGACGAGCTTGGCGACTACGGGCTGGGCCGCATCGATCAGCCCCGCACGATCGACTACGCGACGCTCGAAAAGCTGACCGGGATGAAGAACGACGCCATCCGCAGCGACATCTACTTTCTCGGCACGGTCGCCTATCTCGCGGTGGCGGGCAAGCCGGCCCTCACGGAGACCCGTGATCGCAACGGGCGGGCCAATCCGCAGCGGTATCGCAACGCCGTGCCGCTCGCCGAGCGTCGCCCCGACCTCCCGCAGGACGTGAACGAGTTCGTGTCACGGATGATGAGTCTCGACCCGCTCGAGCGCTGGCAGACCGCTGCGGACGTCCGCCGCAAAGCGGAGTCGCTGATCGCCAAACGCAACGGTGCCGAGGCCGAAGAGTCGGCAGCAGATGCGGGCAGCGTGCAAAAAGGCAGCTTGATGGTCGTCGAGTCGGGGGAGAAGGCCCAACGGGTGCTGCGGGAGTTCTTCGGAAAACTCGGCTACCGGGTCCTGCTCACCGAAAATCCACGGCGGGCCCTGTCACGGTTTTCGTCCGCGCCGCTGCCGGCGGACTGTCTGGTCCTCAGCACGCACACGCTCGGGGCCGAGGCGGTCGAGGCCTTCAACGACCTGTCCAGCGATCCCTTTCTCGCCGCCGTGCCTGCGGTGCTGCTGCTCGGCTCCCAACAGGCCGGCTATGCCGATGCGGCCCGGGCCGACCAACGCAGGCTGGTTGTGCGGATGCCCGTGCCCACCGACGAGATGGGGCGGATTCTCGGGAGTCTCGTGGGCGGTCGCGACTGAGCGGGGCGATCGCCGGGTCGCCGTCACG
>VGYP01000461.1 GCA_016872955.1 Planctomycetota bacterium | reverse complement strand
TGCCCGTCGCCGAGACGTTCACGTTCACCGACGAGCAGGGGGAAAGCCTGGCGGCCCTGGCTCGCCTCGACACGCTCGTCACGGTCGTCGATGCCCGCAACTTTCTCGATGACTATTGCTCCCGGGACGAGCTTCGCGATCGCGGCGTTGGCCTCGATGAAAACGACAGCCGAGACCTCGTGCAACTGCTCGTCGACCAGGTGGAGTTCGCGAATGTGCTCGTGATCAATAAGACCGATCTCATCGCGGCGGACGACGTGGCCTATCTGGAGGCGATCCTCAGAAAGCTCAATCCGGCAGCGAGGATCATTCTCGCATCCCAGGGGCAGGTGCCGCTGGCGGCGATCCTCGGCACGCACTCCTTCGACATGGAGCATGCCGCCAGCCACCCGGGATGGCTGGCCGAAGCGCCGGGCACTCATGTCCCAGAAACCGAGGAATACGGCCTTTCGAACTGCGTGTTTCGGTCGCGGCGGCCAATGCATCCCCAGCGATTCTGGGACCTCGTCACCGGCCCGGCCTTCAAGGGAGTGATCCGATCCAAGGGATTTCTCTGGCTTGCCACCCGCCATGACTGGGCTTGTGTCTGGTCGAGCGCGGGTGTGGTCTCGAGTCTGCAGCCGGGTGGATCGTGGCTCGCGACGGCCTCGCGGGACGAATGGCCGGAGGATCTCGATGCCGACGACATTACAGCGATCTGGCAGGAGCCGTGGGGCGACCGGCGGCAGGAACTCGTCGTCATCGGAGCCAAGCTCGCTCCGGACCTGCTTGAGCGGCTCGACCGGTGCTGTCTGTCCGATGCTGAGATTGCCCTTGGGCCGGAGAGCTGGCTCGGATTCGATGACCCATTCCCGGCGTGGCGGATTGCCGAACAGGGAGATGACGACACGATCATCGAGGAGGACGAGTCGTCTTAAAGACGACCGTCTTCGCAGTCAGCGGCCAGCAGGACAGTTCGCTGCACACTCTGGACGTAGGGCGGCACGATGTGCACGACCTGCGGTAAGCAGCAACTTGAGTTCCGCGGCCACGTGTTCCCGGTCGACTTCCTCCGGGTCGAGCACGGCATGCTCCAGGGCCTCGATCCGTTCACGGAGCGTCTCGGAGGCGGTGGTCATCTCGGGCGTGACGCTGCCGCGGCGGATCCTGATGCCCACCTCCGTCCGCCGCACGAGATCCTCCCAGGCCGCGATCCAGACCTGCGTGCGGCGCTTGTCGCTGGCAAGCGCCGCCGAATGGGTCTCCGCCTCGACCATCCGCAGATCTTCGAGGCACGTCGGCAGGTCGGGATAATACACGTAGGCCGCCACCACGCTGAGCGCAACCAAACCGCCGAGGAGAACTGCTCCAAGCACCGGCGTTGGCACCATCACGTCGAGCGCGCGGCCGCCTGATCGTTGGCCGGCGGTGGCCACATTTTGCTCCAGTCGTGTTTCGATGCTCCGACTCGGATCGAATGCCGCAAGCAGAGCCCCCGCCGCTACAAGGCTTGCGAGGACTGCGAGCGCGGTCCAGGCATGGGCCGGCACGCGGTCGGCGAGCAGCGCGACGCTCCGGGCCACGGGATCGGCGGTCTCGGGTAGAAACGGCATGCAGAATACGTCGAAGGCGTGCGTGTGATGCTCGGGGGGCGAATCCCGGAACGACAGCGGCCGCTCGATCGCCGCGGCGACCGCGAGCACCGCGCCGAAGAACACCGTCAGCCACCACGCGGTCTGCCGTCCGCCCCATGCGCGCCACGCCCAGGCGATGAGGCCGAAATTGAGCCCCGCGCCCACCGACAACAGCACGAAAGCTGCCCCGACGGAGTTGCCGTGGTCGAACATCGAGCCGATCTGCATCATCGCGTCGGTGGGCGTGAGGAGGGCCGGCGTGCCAACGGCGGCCATCAGCGGTGGTGCCCATGGGTCGAATGCCTTCAGCGATCGTTGCAGGCTGCCGAATGGGAGGCATGCCGCGAGCAGTCCCACGCCCAGAAGGGCGATCGCGGCGTAGCCCGCCGTCGGCCCCGCCGCCTCCCGCGCCGTCGCCAGCACGAGCGCTACGGCCCGCCGCCAGCCTGGGGGAATCCGGGGCTCGTCCACGGCAGGTGGCGAATCGTCCGCGCTGCCGAGCCGGTCCCAGGCAAGGCCCACCGCGGTCACGACCACCATCGACGCCAGCGCGAAGCCGACGATCACGAGCGGGTGCGAGAGCGTGAGCCCGTAGAGCAGTGAGATCGGATTGAAAAGCGGCGCGGAGACGGCGAACGCCAGCACCGCGCCGCCGGCGAGGCCGGCCCGCTTGAGTTCCCGGGCCACCGGGATCGCCCCGATCGAACAGACCGGGAGCAGCATGCCGAGCAGCCAGGCCCGCACGAGCGACCACCACGACCCGGCGGCCAGCAGCCGCCGCGTGAGGGCGGGACCGAAGAGTTCGCGGATC